>SCVU01000319.1 GCA_004296785.1 Planctomycetota bacterium | reverse complement strand
GCTCGAACACCTTCGCGAACGCGGTGCGCGCGCGGCCGAGCAGCGACTCGGCCGCCTTCGCCGTGCGACCGCTGCGCGCGGCGAACTCGTCGACCGAGAGCTCCTCGACGTACTTCGCGAGCAGCGCCGCCTTGTAGTCGGGCGGCAGCGACGAGAGCGCGGCGCCGACGAGGTCGCGCGTCTCGCGGCGCTCGAGCACCGCGTCGGGGAGATCGGTGCGCTCGACCTCGGCGAGGATGCGGTCGATCTCCTCGTCGGACTCGGCCAGCACGTCCTCGATCGGCCGCGCGTGCGCGCGGCTGGCGCCGCGGCGGCGGCGCAGCTCGCGGATCTTGTTCCGCGCGATCCCGCACAGCCACGTGTGCAGCGAAGCGCGCGCGTCGAAGTCGCCGAGGCGGCGCAGCGCGACGACGAACGTGTCCTGCACGAGGTCGTCGGCCGCGTCGCGGTCGGGCCCGAGGCGCCAGTGGACGAACTCGTACAGCGGCTCGAGCTCGCGATCCAAGAGCTCCGCGGCGGCCGCGCGTTCGCCGCGGCGCAGCCGGTCGAGCAGCGCGGAATCGCGGTCGCGGGCGGGGGGCAGGCTCGGCATGGCGGGCAACGCCCATTGTTGGCGCGCCGTGCGCCGATCCTTCGCGCGCTCGCGGATTTCGCCTTCGGCCGCGATCCGAGCGGTGCGGACCGCTATCCTCCCGGCCCGCATGGTCCAAGACGCGCTCCCGCCGGCCGACGTCATCCTCCCGATCAGCGAAACGCTCTCCTGGGGGATCTTCCTCGGGTACGTGTTCGCGTTGCTCGCGCTCGACCTGTTCGTGTTCCACCGCGGCGCGAAGGTGATCCCGGTCGGCTCGGCGCTGCGCTGGAGCGCGTTCTGGATCAGCCTCGGACTGCTCTTCGGCGGGTTCGTCTGGGTGACGCAGGGCAGCAAGCTCGGCGGCGAGTACTTCGGCTGCTACGTGATGGAGGAATCGCTCTCCGTCGACAACCTCTTCGTCTTCCTCGCGATCTTCGGGTTCTTCCGCGTGCCGCAGGAGTACCAGCACAAGGTGCTGTTCTGGGGGATCCTCGGCGCGATGGTCCTGCGCGCCGTGTTCATCTTCGCGGGCATCGAGATCGTGCAGCGCTTCTCGTGGACCTTCTACCTCTTCGGCGGCGTGCTCGTGTACACGGGCTTCAAGCTGTTGCGCGCCGGCGAGAACGAGATCGAGCCCGAGAAGATCTGGATCGTGCGCGTCGCGCGCAAGTTCTTCGCGGTCTCCGATCGCATGGACGGCGACAAGTTCTTCACGCTCGTGAACGGGAAGCGCATCGCGACGCCGCTGATCCTCGTGCTGTTCGCCGTCGAGTCATCCGACGTGGTCTTCGCGGTCGACTCGGTGCCGGCGGCGATCGGCATCTCGACGAACGAGTACGTCGTCTACAGCTCGAACATCATGGCGATCCTCGGGCTGCGCTCGATCTACTTCGCGCTCGCCGCGGTCGCCGAGCTGTTCCACTACCTGAAGTACGGGCTCGCGTGCGTGCTCGTCTACATCGGCGGCAAGATGATCGTGCACGAGGCGTTCCACTGGAACGTCAACGCGTGGGTCAACCTGTCGATCGTGCTCGGCGTGCTCGCGCTGTCGGTGATCGCGTCGCTGATGTTCCCGAAGAAGCCCAGCGCGGCGAAGCACTAGCGCGGCGAACCGGCCTCGACCGCCGCGATCGCGCGGTCCCACGCGGGCGAGCGCGCGCGCAGCAGCGCGATGGCGGGGCCGTCGTCGGAGCCCGTCCGCAGACCGCGGTTCGCCGCGTCGAGAAGAGCGCGGACCAGCTCGCTCTGCTCGGCGCCATCGGCGCGCGCGAGCGCGAGCGCGGCCACGCGCAACTCGGGCGTCGGCGCGGCTGCGTCGCCGATCCACTCGAGCGCCGGCCCCGTGCGCCGCGTGCAGAGCATTGCGCCTCCGCTCCGATGGCACCCGATCGGCGTCCATGCGTGCTCGTGCTCGACGTGGACCTCGTTCGCCCACCAGCTCGCGTAGCTTCCGAGCGCGGCTGCGTTCCGTTCGCGCGACAGCGGTAGGCCGACCAACTCGGTCCGCTCCTCGCTGACGCCGCACACCTCGCAGTTCCACGTGCCGCTCGTGGCGGCTCCGCCCTTCCACATGAATGCAAACGCCAGCGGCGCGAGTGCAACGCAGCCGACGATCCACGGCCACTTCGCGGCCCGGCGAGCACGGCGACTTGATTGAGCGGACATGGGTAGGGAGTGCTTCAGCGGGACCCCGGAGCCTCGGAGGCGGCGAGCGCGCGGTCCCACGCCGGCGAGTTCGCACGCAGCGCGGCGATGCGAGCCGCAGCGGTCTCCGGGTGCTCGCGCCGGTTCGTCTCGAGCAACTCTCGGAGCGCGTTGATCAGTTCGCCGCGCTCCGTTCCCGATGCATGCGCCAGCGTCAGCGCCGCCACGCGGAGCGTCGCGTCCGGAAGCTCCGGATCGACGAGCTGCTGCAGATAGAGCTGTTGGTGTCCGAGCAGCGCCCGCGTCGAGTAGCCGACGTGCTGGCATCCGATCGGAAGCCACAGGTGATCGTGCTCGATGCCGACCTCCTTGGCCCACCACTGCGCGTGTGCGCCGCGCGGCTCCGACTCGCGCTCCCACCAGACGGGGACGCCGACGAGCACCGTCCGACGCTCGCTGGTGCCGCAGATCTCGCAGCTCCAGTACCCGCGCGTCCAAAGCGAAGAGAGCATCACCGCGCCGACGAGGACCGGCGTGAGCGCCACGCACGCGACGATCCAACGCCACTTGCCCGTGCGCTGCTTCCTCATCCGAGCGGATTACCTCCGCCCGTTTCGACGACTACACCCGCGGGTTTCGTCCCGCGGGCCTGTCGGCGCGTCCGGGCTCGCTAGAACGTGAACGCGATCCCCGCGTACGGCCCCGAGTAGTCCATGTCCGCGTCGATCGTGCTCGACCCGTCTTCGAACTCCGCATCGAACGCGACGACCCGCCAGCCGAGCACGAGCCCGCCGCGCAGGTGCGAATCGGTGGCCTGGAACAGGTCGTAGCGCGCGTGCGCGTCGAGGTCGAGGTAGCTCACCTCCACGTCGTCGATCTCGACCTCGAACCCGCGCGCCAGCGCGCCGAGGCTGAACCGACCGAAATCGACGCCCGCGCGCGCCGCGAGCACCGGCAGCGGCACCTCCTCGTCCGCGGACGCGGTCTGCCCGAGCGTCTGCGACGTCATGTCGATCGAGAAGTCCGCGAGCACGACGCCGACGCCGATGCCGAGCTCGGCGTTCGGCACCGGCAGGAAGTCGAAGCAGAACGTCGCCGAGGTCAGGTCGACGTCGAGATCCGTGTCGACCGTGTCGCCCTGCGGGATCGTCACGCCGTCGAACTCGATCTGCGCCTCCGCGGTGCCCGTGCCTTCGCTCGACACGCCGAAGCGATCGACCGTCAGGTGCCAGCGGCTCCAATCGAGATCCGCGCGCGGCGCGAAGACCGTCTCGTCGTCGTCGATGTTGAGCGCGTCGGAATCGGAGCTCGCCGACCCGCCGCCCGAGGTCGCGGCCGCGAACTCTCCGTCGGGCGTGACCTGCGCGGCGCGCGGGAACAGCGTGACGCTGGGCGTGCTGCACCCGGCCGCGAGGCCGAGCACGGACAGGATCGCGGCGATCGACGAACGTTGCATGAGAACTCCTTCAGCTTCCGGGGCTCGCCGTGCTCGCGCGCGTCGAATCGAGCGCAGTGAGCGCGGCGATCCGACGCGTGTGCACGCGTGACAGGAGCAAGAGTGCGACGACGGCGCCGCACAAGCAAGTGAACATGTCCCACTGCGTGTCCCACACGTCGCCCTGCGTTCCCAGGAACGCGTCGGCGGCCTCGCCGGTCGCGAGCGCGGTCCACCACTCGATGAACTCGTACAGCGCGCTGATCGCGACGCACACGCAGGCGACGAGGAACGCGAGCCACGCGCCGGGCCGCAGCGGCGACGTGCGCACGAGGATCTCGCGCGCGACGATCGCAGGCACGAAGCCCTGCGCGAAGTGGCCGATCCGGTCGTACGGGTTGCGCTCCAGGCCGAGCGCGTCGCGCAGCCAGTAGCCGAGCGGCACCTCGGCGTACGTGTAGCGGCCGCCGAGGATCAGCACGAGCGCGTGCAGCGCGACGAGGACGTACGCGAGCGAGGTCAGCGGGAAGCGCCGCCACGTCAGCGCGAGCAGCGGCGCCGCGAGCAGCACCGGGAAGACCTCGAGGCACCAGGTCAGCCGGTCGAACGGCGCGATGCCGGAGGCGAGCAGCGCGAGCGCGACGATCGCGAGCAGCGCGAGCGGCAGGCGCGGGGACGCGGCGGCCCGCGCAGAGCCGGTGGTCGCGGCGGTGGAGTCAGCGGCTGGCACGCGGCTCAGGCTAGGCGTTTTGCGAGCGCGTTTGAATCGCGCCGCGCGTTTCTGGCCGCCGAGTGAGTTCGGGCCGCCGGCCGCATCCGCTGCCACCGCGATCGATGCCGCGAAGCCTTGATTCGGCGGACATGCGCCTGCGACGGATTGCGAGTCGGGTAGCGTGTCGCGTCGCGCGCGACGATGGTCGCTCGGGCAGCCTGTCGCGTCGCGCGCGACGATGGTCGCGACTGGGTCGCAGGTCGCTGTCATGCACACGCAAGGTCAAGATCGATCTGATTGCGTACGCGCCGGAACACGATGCCTTTGTGCTGACGCTCGTCGAGTCGCGTCCGTGGGGGACGAACGGCGACCTGTTGCTCGAGACGCAGGAGCGGCTTCACGGATACCTCGATGTCGTCGAAGCGGGCAAGATCGCGGAGCAGTATCCGAACCTCGCCGGCAAACCGATCGTGCTGCGGATCGACTCCGTGCATCCGCTCGGACCGCTGGAGCAGAAGTTCTTCGAGTCGGTGCGTGTCGGTCGGTTGCAGCCGCTTGGCATCCGCATCGAGTTCGGCCGCGTCTAGGTGGTCGCAAGTCGTCGCTCGCCGGGGTCACCGGATTCGACAGACTTTCGAGGACGCGTACGAGAGCTCGTGCCGATCCGTTGCGCGCCTCACGCGGGTTCGTGCCAGTGTGCGGCGCGTTCGTCGACTTGGATCAGTCCCGCGCGTCGCCAGCCGTGCAGCAGCAGCCAACAACGCGCTTCGCAGGTCGGGCGCGGTGCCATCCGCATCGCGCGGATGAACTCGATCCGCAGCGCCCTTGCGATTCCGGCCGCCGTGAAGCCTTCGAACCATGGTCCGGACGAGTACGGATCGATGCCGTTGCCGAAGCCCCCGTGTCGTCGCGCATTGTGCAGCACGTAGGCGAGTGCGCGCCGAACTTCGCGCGGACTCCGCAGCGTGCGCACGTGGAATCGGTCGGGGAACACCTGCCCCGTGCGTCCCCAGTGCTTGTTCAAGTGCCTCGCGAGTCGGACCAGGAGGCCCTTCGCACCGCGCGTCAGCGCGGTCCGGTCGGTCACCTCGACGAGCAGATGGAAGTGATTCGATTGCACCGAGAACTCGATCAAGCGAAAGCCGAAGCGATCCGAGCCCGCGCGCAGCGTCTCCAGCAGCAGCCGATGAGATCCAGCTCGCCGCAGACCCGGCAGTCCGGAGCGCACTTTCGTCGTCAGGTGTAGCGGATAGCGGCCGCACTGCAGTGGTCGCACCGTGTGCGTGTGCAGCGGCCGCTCACCGCGCGGCTTGCGCCCCGCGCCCGCGCGTCGGCCGCCCCAGCCGTTCCGCGCAAACGGGAGGCTCGCCTGTACGACGTGTTCGCGACCGAGTCGAGCGCGAGACGCGGCTCGCGATCCTGGCTGCGGCCGACTAACCCTCGACGCAGACTTCGACTTCGGGCTCGAACTCGACGCCGCGCCCATCGACTTGGCGCGTCGCGAGCTCGAGCTCGAGTCCGAACCCGAACCCGAACCCGAACCCGAACCTGAACCTGAACCTGAAGCCAAGTGCGAGTGCGAGTGCGAGTGCGAGTGCGAACGAGTGGGTGCGGAGGACGTGGTTGCAGATTCGGTGGGCATCGAGCAGCTCCACTGCTCCAGATGCTCGCGCGGTCGAACGGTGGCGGGGTGAGTCGCGAATTCGCGCGAGTACTTGTGTCGGCCCACTCAGCGTCAGCGCCGGTCCGTGAACGTTCGCCGAATCAAGCGCCCGACTCTCCGGGCCGCGATGCGCGCCAACCGAAGGCGTGGTCCCGAACGGTGCCGCGCGTCGACCCGCGCCGTCGACTCGCGCCGTCCACTCGCGCCGTCCACTCGCGCCGTCCACTCGCGCCGTCCACTCGCGTCGCCGACTCGCGTCGCCGACTCGCGTCGTCGACTCGCGCGACGCATGACCGACCCAGTTGATTCGGCGAACATCTGCTCGAAGGCGCTAGAGCACTCGCGAGCTCGAACGCTCCCGGCGGAGGCGCGTTGCCGTGGAGGCGGCGCGAACGCGCGTGCGGCCGGATCATCCGGCGCGATCGTCGCGTTCGCCCGACGTTCGTGTAGCTTGTCGCGCCCGATGCCGCGCGAGGTCGTCCTGCACCAGCCGCCGTCCTCCGAGCCGCTCGTGCTCGAGGGCGATGCGCTCGTCGATGCCGCGGCGCGCGTGCTGCGCGTCGATCGCTCGCGCATCGCCGAGGCGCGCCTGTCGAAGCTCTCGTTCGACGCGCGCGTCCGCGAGCGCCGCTGGCGGATGTCCGTCGACGTCTGGATGAAGGGCGAGCCGCTGCCCGCGCCGATCCGCCGCGCGCCGCCCGACATCGCGCGCCCGCGCGAGCGCGCGCCGACCGTCGCCGTGATCGGCAGCGGCCCCGCGGGCCTGTTCGCGGCGCTCGATCTGCTCGCGGCGGGCCTCAACGTCGTGCTCGTCGAGCGCGGCCGCGACGTGCAGTCGCGCCGGCGCGACCTCGCGCAGCTCAACCGCGGCGCCGCCGCGGATCCCGACAGCAACTACTGCTTCGGCGAGGGCGGCGCCGGCACGTACTCCGACGGCAAGCTGTACACGCGCTCGGGCGTGAAGTCGGAGGTCCGCGCGGTGCTCGAAGCGCTCGTCGCGCACGGCGCGCGCGAGGACATTCTCGCGAGCTGGCGCCCGCACATCGGCTCGAACAAGCTGCCCGACGTCGTGCGCGCGCTGCGCGCGACGCTCGAGCGCGCGGGCGCGCGCGTGCTGTTCGAGACGCGCGCCGAGCGCATCGAGGTCGCGGCGACGAGCGCGTCTGCCGGCGTCAGCGCCAGCGCCGGCCGCGGCGGCGTCGGCGGGCCGCGCGTCGCCGCGGTGCACGTGCGCTCGATCCACGGCGGCGCGGGCGAGCGCATCGCGTGCGACGCGCTCGTGCTCGCGACCGGCCACAGCGCGAACGACGCCGTCGCGATGGCCGCCGCCGCGGGCGCGGCGCTCGCGCCGAAGGGCTTCGCGATGGGCGTGCGCATCGAGCACGCGCAGGACTGGCTCGACGCGCGCCAGTACGGCGGCCTGCGCGAGCACTGCGAACTGCCCGCCTCGTTCTACGAGCTGCGCCACCAGTCCGACGGCCGCGGCGTCTACAGCTTCTGCATGTGCCCCGGCGGCTTCATCGTGCCGGCGACGACGCGCGCGGACGCGGTGGTCGTCAACGGGATGAGCCTGGCGCGGCGCGACTCGCCGTTCGCGAACTCCGGGCTGGTCGTGCAGCTCGAGCCCGAGGACTGGTGCGGCGAGCGCGCGCGCGAGTGGGGCTTCGACGAGCTCGTCGCGCACGCTGCGGCGCTGCGGCCGAGCGCGAAGGAGTTCCTGCGACCGGGCGTGTCGCCCGCGACGCCGGATGAGGATCCGCTGGCCGGCGCGCGCGTGCAACTCGCGCTCGAGCTCGTCGCCGCGGACGCGGGCGGCGGCGGCCAGCGCGCGCCGGCGCTGCGCGCGGACGCGTTCGCGGCGTTCGCGGCGGGCGCGGTGGGGGAGGCGCTGCCGGAGCCGCTCGCGACGAGCTACCAGCCCGGCCTGCGCGCGAGCTCGCTCGGCGCATGGCTGCCGCGCGGACTTGCGCTGCGCCTCGCCGAGGGATTGCGCGCGTTCGACGCGCGCCTGACCGGCTTCGCGAGCGAGCGCGGCCAGCTCGTCGGCGTCGAGAGCCGCACGAGCTCGCCGGTGCGCGTGCTGCGCGACGAGGAGACGCTCGAAGCGGTCGGCGTCGCGGGGCTGTACCCGTGCGGCGAAGGCGCGGGTTACGCAGGCGGCATCGTGTCGGCCGCGCTGGACGGCCGCCGCGCGGCGGCCGCCGTCGCGCGCCGCCTCGCGCCGGCGACTTGAGCGGCTATTTCGCCGCTTCCATCTCGGCGAGGAGCTTCATCACGGCCTCCTCCATCTCCGCGTCGCGCAGGTCGCGATAGCGGATCACGCCCTTGTGATCGAGGATGTAGATCGTCGGCCAGCCGCGCACGTTCCAGCGCGTCGCCAGCGGTCCCTCGGTCGAGCCGTCGATCGCCTGCCGCCAGGAGATGCCCTGCTCGGCGAGGATCGCGCGCACTTTCGCGGCGTCGCCGTCGGAGTTGATCCCGAGCAGCGCGAAGGGTTTGTCTTTCAATCGCTCCACGAGCGACTTTTCGTGCGGCAGCATCGCACGGCACGGCGGTCACCAGTAACCCCAGAAGTCGATGATGGTGACCTTGCCGCGGTAGTCGGACAGCCGCCACGCCTTGCCGTTCTCGTCGACGGTCTCGAACTCCGGCGCGGTTTTGCCGATGCCGAGGTGCTCGAGCTCGAACAGCGCGCCCTTGGCCTGCTCGGCGTACTTGGTGGTCGCGTGCTTCTCGACGACGAGCGCGAGCAGTCGCTTGGCCTCGGCCTCGCGCTCCGGTGTGTTCACGCCGGGCTCCTTGCCCGGCAGCGACTCCGCCGTCGTCAGCGCGGCGGCGAGCGAGTACGTCGCGGCGGCCTGCACCTCGGTGCGCACCGTGCGCGCGAGGATGCGGCGCAACGTGCCCTCGGCCGCCTCGCTGCCGATCGTCCACGCCATCGAGCCCAGGCGTTCGGCCGCGCGCACGCCGACGACCGGATCGTTCGCGTAGACGTCGACGAGCTCGGACAACCACGCGAGGTCGACCTGGTCGCGCGCGAGCTCGAGCGCCTTCAGCAGCGCGAGGCCGCCCCACTCGGTGCCCTTCGCGAGCTGCGCGAACGCGCGGAAGCGCGGCACGAACAGCGGCGCTGGATCGCCGGCGCGGTCCTCGGCCGTGAGCTCGCGGCCCTGCTGCTTGCGCTCCTCGTGCTTCGCGACCAGCGCGAGCTGGTACGCGCGCCGCGCTTCGGCGAACTCCTTCTCGAGCGCCTTGTACGCGGCCTCGAGCTCGCTCGGCGTCGCGCGCGGCGCAGCCTGTGCGGCGGCGCCGGCGCTCGGCGCCTGCGCGGGCGGCGCGAAACCCGCGCCGAGCGCCAGACCGGAGAACATCCAATGGGTGAGCTTCATTTCGCTTTCTCGCTTTCGAGCTCCGCGAGCAGTTTGTCCACCGCGGCCTCCATCGCTGCGCCGCGCACGTCCTTGAAGCGGATCACGCCCTTGTGGTCGAGCACGTAGATCGTCGGCCAGCTCTGCACCTGCCAGCGTCGCGCGATCGCGCCGCCGCCGCTGCCGAGCACCGCCTGGCGCCACGCGATGCCGTGGTCGGCCACGATCTGGCGCACCTTCGCGGCGTCACCGTCGGAGTTCATGCCGAGCAGCGCGAAGGGTTTGTCCTTGAGTCGCTCCACGAGCGCCTTTTCGTGCGGCAGCATCGCCACACACGGCGGTCACCAGTAGCCCCAGAAGTCGACGATCACGACCTTGCCGCGATAGTCGGACAGCTTCCACTGCTTGCCGTTCTCGTCGAGCGCGGTGAAGTCCTCGGCGACCGTTCCGATCGCGAGGTGCTCGTACGCGAAGAGCATGTCGTCGGCGCGCTTGGCGAGCGCCGACTCCGGCGCCGCGGCGCCGGGCGTAGTCCTCGAGCTGGTCGCGGCCGATGCGGGCGACGCCGAAGTACTGCGCCTCGGGA
>SCVU01000318.1 GCA_004296785.1 Planctomycetota bacterium | reverse complement strand
CCTGGCGCCGCCTGCACCGCGCGCTGCGCTGGCGCACGCCGCTCGAGGCGGGCGCGCTGCGCGCCGAGCTCGATGCGCTGTGCGACGAGAGCGGGCACCGCGGCCGCGTGCGCCTCTCGTGCGCGAGCGGGATCTCGGCGCCGGTCGCGTTCGGCGCGCTGCGCCCCGAGATCTGCGTGCCGGTGCGCGCGATCGCGAAACTCACGCGCGGCCAGCAGCGCGGCATGCTCGCGCACGAGCTCGCGCACGTGCGGCGCCGCGACCCGACGTGGCTGCTGTTCACGCGCGTGCTCGAAGCCGTGCTGTTCGTGCAGCCGCTGAACCGGCTCGCGCGCCGCGGCATCGAGGACGCCTCCGAGTACCTGTGCGACGACTTCGCCGCGCGCCGCAGCGGCGGTCTCGCGCTCGCGAGCTGCCTGGCCGAGATCGCGGGCTGGCTCGTGCCCGGCGCCGAGCGCCGCGCGCTGCAGCTCGCGGTCGGCATGGCGCGCCAGCCGTCGCGGCTGACGCACCGGATCGAGCGGCTGCTGGTCGAGGAAGAGCGCGAGGAGCGCCTGCTGTGGCTCGCGCCGGTCGGCCTGTGCGCGTGCACGCTGCTCGTGTTCGTCGCGCCGGGCTTCGCGCCCGGCTTCGAGCGCAGCCACGCGCTCGAACCGGAGCACGCCGTCGACGCGCCGTCGTCCGGCGAGTTCGCGGACGAAGCCTCCGAGCTCGCTGCTGCGAGCGCGGCGGAATCCGACGTCGAACACTCCGCCGACGCGCCCGCACCCGACATGCGCGACGCGCTCGGCGCGCTCGACACGGAGATCGAGACGCTCGCGGACGAGGTCGCGGCGCTGCGCGCCGATCTCGACCGCCGCAACCTCGGGCGCCGCTTCACGTCGCAGCTTTCGGCGCTCGAAGCGCGCCTGAGCGAGCTCTCGACGCGCCGCGCGCGCCTGCGCGAAGTCCTGCGCCTGCTCTCCGCACTCGACGCCGGCGCACCCGCCGCGCGCGACACCGACCCCCTCTCGGCGCCCAGCGCCGCAGCCAAACACTAGGAACCACGGACCCTTTCGGAGCTACTCCATGCGCATCCTGCGTTCGTCACTCTTGCTCGCCCTGTGCGCCACGCCGGCGTTGCCGTGCGATCCGCCCCTGACCCGCGCGCCGCGAGCGTGCGATCCCGCGACGACCTGCGACCCGCAGCAGAAGGCGCTGCAGGACGCGAAGAAGAAGAAGGAGCTCGCGCTGAAGCTCGAGCGCCGCGCGGGACAGGCCGCACAGCAGGCGGAATGGGGCGTCGTCGAGCTCGCGCGCGCCAACGAGCAGATCGAACTCTCCCGCGCGCAGCGCGCGGCCGATCTCGACCGCATGCGCGCCGAGCTCGAGACGCAGCTCGAAACGCTGCGCGCACAGATCGACACGCAGCTCGAGCAGGCGCGCGCGACGCTGGCCGCCGCCGAGGCGGAACAGGTCGGCCTCGAGGGCCAGCTCGACGACGTCGAGCGCGTGCTCGAGGACGAGACCGCGCCCGCGCGGCGCGCCGAGCTGCGCCGCCAACAGAGCGAGCTGCGCGCGCGGACGCGCAACATCTCGCGCGCCAATGCGCAGCGCGAGCGCGAGATCGAGCGCGCGCACGAGCAGTCCGAGCGCGAGCTCGAGAGCGCGTCGACGCGGCTGGAGCGCGACCTCGAGGCCGCGCAGCACGCCGCCGAGCTCGAGATCGAGCGGGCCGAACACGCGCTCTCCGGCGCGCAGCTCGCCGCCGCGTACGAGGAGCTGCCGGACGTCGCGATCGCGGCCGCGCCCGCCGAGCCGATCGAACCGGTCGAGGAACCGCAGCAGGCCGAAGGCGGCTCGTGGTGGAACTTCTTCGGCGGCGACGAGGACGTGAAGGCCGAACCGGCGCCGACGGCCGAGCTGCCCGAGCGCGCGCCGAGCCACGACGCGGCGAGCGCCGCCGAGTGCGCCGCGGCCGCGGCCGACTGCGCGGCCGCCGCGGCGGAGTGCGAAGCCGCCGATGCCGCGTGCGCGGCGGCGGACGCCGCGTGCGAGGCCGCGACCGCGGCGTGCGAGGCGGAGAAGGCCGCGAAGGCGTACGCGCTCTCGCAGGACAAGAACGGACAGTGGCGCTACGCGCCGCTCAAGACCTACGCCGGCGGCGGCGGGTGGAGCGCGCACGTCGCGCCGAACGGTCAGTCCTACTACGTCGCGCCGACGGCGAAGCTCGACAAGCAACAGCTGAAGGCGCTCAAGGAGAAGGTCGGCAAGCTGCGCGTCGACGCGCCGCAGATGCAGTCGCTGCAATCGCTGCAGGCGCTGCGCATCCCGCACGGCTCGATCGCGGTCGCGCCCAAGTGCTCGCCGAACCACGCGGTGCCGGGCGTGGCGATGCACGCGCCGATGCCGTCGCCGCCGAACCTGTTCGCGGCGCCGGGCGCCGCCGTTCCGGCGCCGCCCGCGGCACCGAATGCGCTCTCGACGCACACGTGGACGCCTGCGCCGCCGCAAGCGCCGGCGCACGCCGGCCTCGACGCGGAGACGGTCGCCGAGCTGCACGAGCTCGTCGACGCGATGCGCAACGACGTGAAGAGCCTGCGCGACGAGCTGAAGGACTTGCGCAGCGAAGTGAATCGGCTGAACAAACCCGAGCTGCGCTAGCCAGGGCCCGAGCCGCGCTAGCCATGCCCAGCGCCGCGCGAGTCGCGCGGCGCTGATCGCTGCCTGAAGCGGCCGGCGCGCAGCGCGCGCGCCGGCCTCTCGTCCCCCACCCGTCATCTCGCGCGGAGCCGCACGCGGCCCCGCATCTGGAAGGGTTCCGTCCCGATGTCGCTCTCGAATCGATCGCTCCTCGCCGCCGCGGCCGTCGCGGTCCTCGGTCTGTGCCCCGCCCTCGCCGCGCCGCGACAGGACGCGTCGGGCGCCGACGCACGCCACATCGAAACGCTGGTCGCGCGCGGCTTGCACCCGCTCGCGGTGAAGGAGGCGCGCCGCTTCCTCGAGCGCTACCCGAAGAGCGCGGACGCCGACGGCGTGCGCTACCGGCTCGCGTGCGCGCTCGTCGAGACCGGCCAGCGCGACGAGGCGCGCGAGCTGCTCGCCGCGCTCGCCAAGCGCAGCGACTTCGCGCTGCGCGGCGAGTCCGCGCTGCGCCTGGGACGCCTGGAGTGGGAGGCCGAGCGGCTCGAACCGGCGGCCGACGCGCTCGCGCGCGCGCTCGCCGCGGGTCCCGCGTACCTGCGCGCCGGCGCGGCGCAGTTGCTCGGCGAGGTCGAGTACCGCCGCGCGCGCTACGCCGAGGCGGATCAGGCCTGGCAGCGCGCGCTCGAAGAGTGCGCGCGCGCCGGGACGCCCGAGGCCTGCTCGCTCGAGGAAGGCGCGGCGGTGCGCCGCGCGGCGCTGGCGGGTCGCGCGTGGTGCGCGTTCCAGTCGCAGCGCTACGACGACGTGATCGCGCGCATCGACGAGTTCGCGTCCGCCGATCCCGCGGCGGAGCTCGACGAGCTGTGGCTGCTCGCGGGCGACGCGCACGCGCGCGCCGGCCGGCACGCGGAGGCGCGCGCCGCGTTCGCGCGCGTCCGCGGCGAAGAGCACCAGGAGCTCGCGCTGCGCGGCAGCGCGTTCGCGGCGCTCGACGAGGGCGACGAGCGCGCCGCCGAGCAGGGCTTCGTGCGGATGCTCGAGCGCTTCCCGCGCGGCGCGCACGCGAGCGAGGCCGCGATCCAGCTCGGCGCGCTGCGGCTGCGCCGCAACGATGCGCGCGGCGCGCTCGGCCTGTTGTCCTCGGCGCCGCTCGCGCGCTCCGCCGAGGCGCTGTACTGGCGCGCGCGCTGCGAGCAGCAGCTCGACCGCGCCGGGGCCGCGCTCGCTTCGCTCGACCGCGCGCTCGAGCTCGCGCCGCAGCCGGAGCTCGCCGCGCGCGTGCAGGGACTGCGCGCGCAGCTGTTGCTCGCCGCCGGCCGCACCGACGACGCGCGCTCGGCGCTGTCCGCGGCGGGCTCCGCCGACGGACTCGCGGCCGCGATGGCCGAGGCGTTGAACGGCGGGCAGCTCGAGGTCGCGGGCGAGCTCGCCGGCGACCTCGTGCGGCGCTTCCCCGAGAGTCCGCGGCGCGCCGAGGCCGAGCTCGTGCTCGCCGAGCAGCGCTTCCAGGCCAAGGACTTCGCCGGCGCGCTGCACGCGTTCGACGACCTCGCGCGCAAGTCGAGCGATCCGGCGCTGCGCCGGCGCGCGGAGCTGCGCGCCGCGTGGGCGGCGTGGATGTCCGGCGCGCGCTCCGAGGCGGCGACGCGCTTCGCGACGCTCGAGCCCGGCGCCGCGAACGACGCGGAGCGCGCCGAGCTGCGCGCGCAGCGCGCGCGCTGCCTGACCGAGCTCGCACGCGAGCGCTCGACCGCCGGCGACCGCGCCGGCGCCGACCAGGCCTGGCGCGCCGCGATCGGCGTCGATCCGGCCGGCGCGCCCGCTGCGCGCCTCGCGCTCGCGTGGTCGGCCTACGACGCCGACGACGCCGCCGGCGCGGCGCGCGAGCTCGACGCGTGCCTGCGCGACGGCGGTCTGTCCGCCGAGCAGCGCCGGGAAGCGCTCGAGCTCGCGGTCTTCGCGCACGCGAAGGCCGGCTCGGGCGCCGCGGCGGCCGCGGCGTGGCGCGAGTTCGCCAAGTCCGGCGCGACCGAGGAGCGCCGCGCCGCCGCCGCGCGCAGCGCGGCCGCGAGCGTCGAACAGTCGGGCGACGCCGCCGGCGCGCTCGCGCTGCTCGACGAGTGCGTGCGCGGGATGCGCTCGGCCGAGCACGCGCTCGCGCTGATGGAGGAATCGACGTGGCTCGCGCTCGGACTGGGCCGGCTCGACGAGGCCGATCAGCGCGCGCGCTCGACCGCGCAGATCGCGCCGCGCTCGGCCGCCGCGGCGCGCGCGTGCCGCGGCGTCGCCGACGCCTGGCTCGCGCGCAAGGACGCGGCGCGCGCACGCGAGGCGTACGCGCTCGCGACGCGCGTCGACGTCGAGCGCGATCCGACGCAGTCGGCCGAGCGCAACGCGGCGCTGTACGGCGTCGCGTGGTGCGCGCTCGAGGCCGGTGAGATCAAGGAAGCGCGCGACGTGCTGCGCAAGCTGCTCGACGCACCCGAGCTCGGCGAGCTCGCGCCGCGCGCGGCGTACCTCGCCGGCGAGGCCGCCTGGCGCGCCGGCGATCTCGCCGCGGGCGCGGCGCACTATCGCCGCGCGCTCGACGCCGGACTGGAGGCCGCGCTCGCGCCGCGCGCGTGGCTGCGCACCGCGCAGGGCGAGCTCGAGGGCGGCCGTGCCGACGCGGCGCTCGCCGCGCTCGCGCGGCTCGACGCCGCGCTCGCGGCGAACGCGGCGGGCTTCGACGCGCACGACGAGCTCGCGCTGACGCGCGCGCGCGCGCTGCTCTCGACTCCGCGCCGCGACGAGGGCGTCGCGCTGCTGCAACAGCTCGCCGAACGGCCGCCGAGCGCGTGGAGCGCGCGCGCGGATCTCGCGCTCGCCGACGACGCGCGCGCGCGCGGCGACGAGGACGAGGCGCTGTCGCGCGATCTGCGCGTCGTCGCGCGCTACGGCGGCGAAGCCGAGCGCTCGCGCGCGCTGTTCGACGCCGCGGCCGCCTTCGAACGCCGCGGCGACGCCGCGCAGGCGCGCGCGCACCTGCAGGAACTGCTCGATGCCCACCCGAAGTCGGCGCTCGCGCGCGCGGCCTCCGAACGACTCGACGCGCTCTCGCGGGACCGCCGCGGCACGTCCGCTGCCGGCGCCCGCCGGCGCTGAACCCCATCCACCGCCAAGGACTCAGCCATGCACTTCTCCTTCCTCACCGCCGCCGCGCCCGCCCTGTCGAGCTCCGTGTTCGACATGCTGCGCTCGGGCGGCGTGTTCATGATCCCCCTCGCCCTGTGTTCGATCCTCGCGCTCGCCTTCGCGCTCGACCGCGCGTGGCGCATGCGCTGGAAGAAGCTCGGCTCGGCCGGCTTCGGCGACGCGCTGCTCGATGCGTACCGCGGCGGCGGCGTGCCGCGCGCGCTCGCGCTGTGCCGCGAGACCGACACGCCGCTCGCACGGATGTTCGAGGCCGGGCTGTTGCGCTCCGACGAGGCGCCCGAGCGCGCCGAGCGCGCGGTCGAGGACGCCGGCGCGCGCGAAGTGCGCGCGCTGTCGACCGCGCTGCGGCCGCTCGTCGTGATCGCGTCGATCGCGCCGCTGCTCGGACTGCTCGGCACGGTCTGGGGCATCATCCTGTGCTTCCAGCGGATCGGCGGCGGCTCCGGGATCGGACGGCCCGAAGCGCTCGCGGACGGGATCTCGCAGGCGCTCGTGACGACCGCGGCCGGCCTCGTGATCGCGATTCCCGCGCAGGCCGTCTACTACGCGTTCCGCGCGCGCATCGACGGCTTCCTGCGCCGCGCCGAGCAGAGCTACGAGCGCTTCGTCGCGGGCGTCAAGGATCCGTTCCTCGCGACCGCGAGCGAAGCGCCGCCGATCGTGCACGCGGCCGTCCCGGTCTCGCCGGCGCCGAGCGCGGAGCCGGCGTCGTGAGGATCAAGAGCCCCGACGAGGCCGACGACCCGGTGATGAACCTGACGCCGCTGATCGACGTCATGTTCAACCTGCTGCTGTTCTTCATGCTCGCGACGACGTTCCTGTTGCCGGAGCGCAACCTCGAAGTCGAGCTGCCGCAGGCGCGCGCCGGCCAGGTGCAGGGCGAGGCCGCGCGCGAGATCGTGCTCAACGTCACGCGCGACGGCGGCGTGCTGCTGTCGGGGCGCCGCATCGACTACGGCGTGCTCGAGCGCGAGCTGCGCGCCGCCGCGGCGCGCGACCCGCGCACGCCGGTGACGATCCGCGGCGATCGCCGCGTCGAGCATCAGGCGATCGTGCGCGTGCTCGACGCGTGCCGGCTCGCCGGCCTCGCGAACCTGTCGCTCGGCACGTCGCCGACTTCGTCCTCCGCCGCGCCCCGCGAGGGTTGACCCGTGACACGACCGCCGCGCTTCGCGTTCCTTTCGTCGCCGCCGCTGCGCCGCGCGCTGCAGTGGAGCGCACTCGGCGCCGCGCTCGCATGGTGCGCGTGGATCGGCTGGATCGCGTGGCGCGGCACCGCCGCGACCGACGGCGTGCGCGTGTACGCCGATGCGGAAGCAGCGCGCGCGCGCGCCGCGGTGTGGGCCGAGCCCGAGGAGCTCGCGCTGCCGCTGCCCGCGGGCCGCACGCTCGTGTCGGCGGCGCCGTCGCCCGACGGCGCGTGGCTCGCGCTCGCGCTCGCGGATGCGAGCGGCTCGACGGACCTGTACCTCGCGCCGCTCGATCCCGCGACCGGGCTCGTGCGCGACACGCCGCGCGCGCTCGCGCCGCTCAACTCGAGCGCGCGCGACGAAGCGCCGGCCTGGGCGGCGGGCGAACTGTGGTTCGCGACCGATCGCGCCGGCGGCGCGGGCGGTCTGGACGTGTGGCGCGCGAAGAAGGGCCGCACGCGCTTCGAGGACGTCGGACCGATCGCGGCGCTGAACGGCCCGTTCGACGACACCGATCCGGCCCCCGCGCGCGCCGGCGGCGAGTGCGTGTTCGCGTCGAACCGCCCGCGCGACGGCGCGGAGGAAGCCGCGGATTTCGAGCTGTGGCAGGCGCGTTCGCTCGATGCGGCGAGCGAACCGGCGCCGCTCGCCGAGCTCGGCTCGAGCGGCGACGAGCGCGATCCGGTGCTGGGCGCGGATGCGCAGACGCTGTGGTTCAGCTCGGATCGCGACCGCGACCAGGAGCTGTACCGCGCGCGCTTCGCGGCCGGCGCCTGGAGCGCGCCCGAGCGGCTCGCACAGCTCGGCTCGCGCGGCGCCGAGCGCGGCGCGCGGCCGGATGCGAGCGGCTTCACGCTCAGCTACACGCGCCGCGCGGTCGACGCGGACGCGCAGTGGTTGCGCGCGCGCTCGATCGAGCTGTGGCAGGTCGAGCGCGCGCTCACGTGGTTCGAGTGGTGCGTGCTCGCGGCGCTCGTCGCGATCGCGGCGCTGGCGTGGCTCGGCGGGCGCGGCGGGCATTTCGACGCGCTGTACCGCTGGGGCGTCGTCTCGGTGCTCGCGCACCTGTTGCTCGCGATCTGGTTGCAGCGCGTCTACTTCGCCGAGCGCGCGCTCGAGGAACCGCTCGACGAGGCGATCCAGATCCGCCTGCTCGACGACGTGCCGCCCGAACCGTCGCCCGCACCGCTGCCCGAACCCACGCCGGAGCCGACGCCGGAGCCGGAGCCGCAAGCGCAGCCCGAGCCGCTGCTCGAAGCGCTGCTCGATCCGAGGCCGGCCGAGCCGGCGGTGGACGCCGCGAGCGCCGCGACCGCACTCGCCGCGCGTCCGACGCCGGCCGCGCGCAGCGGCGAGCCGCTCGAACTGCAGCCACGCCGCGCCGAGGCGAGCGAGACGGAGGTTGCGCCGCCAGCGC
>SCVU01000317.1 GCA_004296785.1 Planctomycetota bacterium | reverse complement strand
CCGAACAGCGCGATCGCGTGCCCGACCTGATGCGGATCGAACGCGACCGCGCGGCACGACCAGCCGGCCGAGCCGGCGACGTCCTGGAAGCTCGCGCCCGAGTTCGAGCTCGTGATCAGGCCCGCGCTGCCGAAGCCGGCCGGATACACGCCGCCGAGGTAGTGCGTGGCGTCGAACGGATCGCGTGCGAGCGTCCACACGCTGCCGCCGCCGAAGTGCTCGTACGCGATCGACACGTTCGCGCCGCCGTTGGTGAGCACGCGCACGACCGCGTTGTCGATGAACGCGCCGACGCCGGCCGAGAGCCAGCGATCCGGGTTCGACGGATCGACGAGCAGCTCGTCGGTGCGCGCGCCGAAGTCGAAGAAGTACGCGCTCGCCTCGAGCGTCGCGCCGCTCGCGGCGTCGTACACGCCCTTCTCGGCGCCGATCAAGCGCTGGCCGCCGGGCGTCGCGATCGCCGCCGCGTACACGCCGACCTCGGCGAACGCGCTCTGCGACCACAGCGGCGCGCCGACGGGCGAGCGGAAGAAGCCGCCTTCGCTCGCGAGCAGCCGCGTGCCGTTCGCGTCGAACGCGACGTCGCTCGGGATCGGCGGGCCGGGCGGCAGGCCCGCGTTCGCGGCCGACCACGTCGCGCCGTGATCGGGCGACGTCCACACTCCGGTCAGCGCGCCGACCCACAGCGTGCCGCTCGACGGCGCGCCGTCCCACGTCATGAACTGCACCGACAGGTTCGGCGCGGCCGCGATCTTCGTGAACGTCTCGGCCGCGTTGGTCGACAGCCACACGCCGCTCGTCGTGCCCGCGTAGACGCGCGTCGCGTCCTGCGGATCGGCCATCACCCACTTCGTCCAGCTCTTCAGGCCGGTCGCGGGGATCGCGAACGTCGCACCGCCGTCGATCGAGCGCGCGACGCCGTTGAACGACGACAGGTAGCACAGCGACGGAGCGCTCGGCGCGATCGAGACGTTGCCGAGGATCGTGCCCGAGTAGACCGGGTTGAAGATGCCGCCGCCGTTCGTCGAGCGCAGCACTTGCGAGCCCGTCCACTGGATCACCGTCTGCGCGTCGGGCGAGAACGCGAGCGAGTTCACCGTCGCGCTCGCGGCGTTCGACCAGATCGTCCAGTTCGCGCCGAAGTCGGTCGAGCGGTAGATCGCGTTGCCGACCGGCGCGTGCAGCGTCGTCGCGGCGAGCGGGCTCGGCACGAGATCCTCCGGGATTCCCGGCAGGCCGTTGCCCCACGGCGCGAACGCGAACCCGCCGTCGGTCGAGCGCTCCAGGCCGTTCGGAAAGCGCGCGACGAGCAGCTCGCCGCTCGTCGACGGGTGCGCGAGCACGACGTTCGCCGAGCCGCCGTAGGGTCCGATCGAGATCGGCGGCGACTGCGCGGGGGTGAGGACGGCGAAGGCGGGGAGTGCCAGCGAAGCGGCGACGATCGAGTGGGCGAAGCGGGGCATCGCACCATTCTGCCACACGCTGCGCGAGCGAAACGGGCGCCGCGAGCGCGGGTATCCTGGTCGCGATGCACCGCCGAACGCTGCCCGACGCACCGGCCGCGCGCCTGTCGAAGGGCGGGACGTGGCGGCTGTGCATGGGACGCGTGCTGCGCAAGCGCTGTCCGCAGTGCGGCGTCGGCAAGTTGTTCCGCACGACGTTCCGGCTCGCGGAGCGCTGCGATCACTGCGGGCTCGTCTACCGGCGCGCGCCGGGCGCGCAGACCGGATCGATGTACGTGTGCGCGGCGGTGACGGAGCTGTTCGCGGCGTTCCTCGTCGTGCTCGTCCTGCTGTTCACGAACTGGTCGCCCGCGCTCGCGATGTCGATCGGGATCCCGATCGTGCTCGCGTTCAGCTACGCGTTCCTGCCGTACTCGATGGCGGCGTGGGTCGGGACGGATTACCTGACCGACGTCGGCAACCGCGAGTGGTGGGCGCAACTGCGCGTGCCGGGCGATCCGGTGAGCCGTCAGGAGCCGCGCGAATCGTGAGCGCGGGTTCCGCTCACAGCCGCACGCTGATCCCACCGCCGCCTGCGCCGACCTCGACGGCGTGCTCGGTCCGCGCGCCGTCGTGCGTCGCGGCGAGCGAGTAGCTGCCCGGCCGCAGGTGGAAGAGCGCGCGTTCCTGCGTCGCGCGCTCGATCTCGATCGGCGGGAGCGCGGCGCTCCCATCGGCGTGCGACCAACGCAGCTCGACGCGACCGGGCGCCAATCGCGAAAGGTCGACTTCGATCGCCGGCGCCGAGGACGTCCGGATGTCGATCTCGACGCGCTCGTCCGCGCCGGCCGCGAGCGAAAGCGTGGGCCCCGCCCACGTCCCGCTCGACGCGATCACCGCGATCGACACGCGTCCGGCCGGGAGATCGTCGAAACGCACCTGTGTGCCCGCGACGCGCTCGGCGCGCTGGCCGTGCTCCGTCGACAGCACGACGAGCGCGCGCTCTCCACCGGGCACTTCGACCAGCAGCATCGCGCTCTGCAGCAACTCGATCCAGCCGAGCTCGCGCACCTCGCCGGGTCCGAGTTCGATCCGTTCGGAGAGGCGCGCGCCGAGCGACGCGCACCGCAACTCGAGCTCGTAGCTGCCCGCCGGCAGCGGGCCGCTCTCGACGCGGCCATCCGACGCGATCGTTGCGCGCAGCGACGCGCGGCCGCCGGGACCATCGAGCTCGAGCGCGCACGAGCGACCGGCAAGTTCCGCCGCGACGCGCGCGGTGATGCGCGCCGGCGGGCGCGCGTACGGCAGCTCGAGCACGAGTCCCTCCGCGCTCTCCCGCGTCCAGCTCGCGACTGCGTGCGGCCAATCGGTCGCTCGGTCGTACGCGTCGATGCTCGCGATCGCACCGAGCGGCAGCGCGAGCTCGAAGCGGCCGCGCGCGTCGGTTTCCGCGCGTTCGACCCTGGAATCGCCGCGACCGGCCACGTGCAGCTCCAGCCGATCCGCGGGCCGCGCGCGCGCGTCGATCACGGACGCATGGCTGAGCCGCGTCGCATCGATCGCGGCGCCGACGAGGACGAAGTCGTGCGCGCGCGTTTCGCCTGGTTGCCAGGTCGCTTCGACGCGCGCCGACGCCTCGTCGAGTTCGCAGGACAGCGTGCCAGCGCCGGGGGGCAAGTCGGCCAGCTCGTACGCGCCGTCGGCGTCG
Source organism: Planctomycetota bacterium (assembly GCA_004296785.1). Lineage (GTDB taxonomy): Bacteria > Planctomycetota > UBA1135 > UBA1135 > GW928-bin9. Next base: position 858 of record SCVU01000317.1, on the reverse strand, counting down.
CTCGTGGTCAGAGCCTGGACCTGCGTCGGCGCGAAGCGCCACGCGCCGCTCGCGCTCGACGGCTCGTGGCGGATCGTTGCGTGCGCGAGCGGCGCGCCGTCGCCGCCGGTCACACGACCCGCGACACGCGCTCCGCGCGCGAGCCGGATCTCGAGCGGGCCGCGCGCTTCCCACCACGCGACCGCGGGCCCGTGCCCGGCGTGCACGACCCAGACGAGGGTCCGCGCGTCCGTCAGCGCAACGCCTCGACCTCGAAAGCTCCCCGTCGCATCGGTGCGCGTGCTGCTGCTCGGGTGCCAGCGCTCGGCGCCGCCGCGCGACGGCCGCGATTGTCCGAACGCGCCAAAGACCACGAGCGCATCGGGCACGCCGCGCCCCTGCTCGTCGACGACGCGTCCGTCGATCGTCGCCGCGGCGCCGTCCAGCGCGAGCACGATCTCGCCGGCGGCGAGCTCGGGCGTCAGCAGCTCGATCGCGCTCGTGCCGATGTCGTCCCGGCGCGCGGCGAGCGCCGCGCCGGCGCGCAGGCCTTGGAGCTCGAACGAGCCGTCCGCGCGGCTCGCGCCGGCCAGCGCGCCGAACTCGCGCAGCTCGACGCGTGACGCGACCCACAGCTCGGCGTTCGATACCGCGCGGCCCTGCGCGTCGACGACGCGCCCTTTCGCGGTGAGGCCCTCGGGCAAGCGCAACACCAGGCGTTCTTCGGCGCCCGCGCGCAGCTGGACGGCGCCGGAGACGCGCGCGGGGATCTCGGCCACGACGCGCCCGGCGGCGAGCGCGGTCCAGCGACACGTTCCGCTCGCATCGGTCCGCGCCGTCGCGGCCGCGCGCGGATCGGCTGGATGCAGCAGCACGAGC
>SCVU01000316.1 GCA_004296785.1 Planctomycetota bacterium | reverse complement strand
GGTCACGCACCTGCAGTGCACGCCGTCGCTGGCGCGCATCCTGTGCTCGAGTGCGGAGGGCAAGCAGGCGCTGGCGAAGCTGCGCCACCTGTTCGTCGGCGGCGAGGCGCTGCCGGCCGATCTGGCGCGCGAGCTGCTCGCCTCGGTCGGCGGCACCGTCACCAACATGTACGGACCGACGGAGACCACGATCTGGTCGTCGACGCACGAGCTCGAGGCATTCGCGGGGACCGTCGCGGGCCGCGCGGTCGAGACGGGCGCGGTGCCGATCGGCAAACCGATCGCGAACACGCACTTCTACGTGCTCGGCGCGCGCGGCGAGCCGTTGCCGATCGGCGTGAGCGGCGAGCTCCACATCGGCGGCGACGGCGTCGCGCGCGGCTATCTGGACCGACCCGAGCTGCAGGCGGAGCGCTTCGTCGCCGATCCGTACGCGCGGCGCGCGGGCGCGCGCATGTACCGCAGCGGCGATCTCGTGCGCTATCGCGGCGACGGCGTGCTCGAGTTCCTCGGGCGCACCGACCACCAGATCAAGATCCGCGGCCATCGCGTGGAGCCCGGAGAGATCGAAGCGCTGCTCGTGCGCGGATCGCACGGGAGCCAGGACGTCGCGGAAGCCGTCGTCGTCGCGCGCGAGGACACGCCGGGCGACCAGCGCCTGATCGCCTACGTCGTGGCGCGCGGCGCGGCTCCCGACGCGGCGCGACTGCGCGAGCGGCTGCGGCTCGAGCTGCCGGAGTCGATGGTGCCCACGCACTACGTGTTCCTCGAGCGGATCCCGCGCACGCACAACGGCAAGATCGACCGCAAGGCGCTGCCGGCGCCGGACGCCGCGCAGCGCTCGCGCACGCCGGCGCGACAACCGGCCAGCGCGCTCGAGACGCACCTCGCACAGCTGTGGCGCGACGCGCTCGGCGTGGAGTCGGTCGGCGTCAGCGACAACTTCTTCGACCTCGGCGGCCACTCGCTGCTGGTCGTGCGCATCCACCGACGACTGCGCGAGCTCGGGTACGCAGAGGTCGCACTGACCGATCTGTTCCGCTACCCGACGATCCGCGCGCTCGCGCAGGCGCTCGACTCCGATTCCGGATCGGGCGCGCTCGATGCGGCGCGCTCGCGCGGGCTGCAGCGGCGGCGCTCGGCGCAGCCGCGCCGTCAACCCGAGCCGCGCGCCAACGCTGCGGGCACAGTCCAGTCGAGCCGAGCGCCGCCATGGAAAGCCTGATCCCGGAGCGGCTCGGATCGAGCGACGTCGCGATCGTCGGCATCGCGCTGCGTTTCCCCGGCGCCCACGGTCCCGACGCGTTCTGGTCGAACCTGCGCACGGGCGTCGAGTCGGTGCGCAGCTTCGGCGATGCGGAGCTCGCGGCGCGCGGCGTGCCCGCGCGGCTGTTGCGCGACCCCGCCTACGTCAAGGCGGGCTTCGTCCTCGACGGCATGGACCTGTTCGACGCGGAGTTCTTCGGCTTCAGCCCGAAGGACGCGTCGATCCTCGATCCGCAGCACCGCCAGTTCCTCGAGTGCGCGTGGGAAGCGCTCGAGGACTCCGGTCACGCACCCGAGTCGTTCCTCGGTCCGATCGGCGTGTTCGCGGGCTGCGGCATGTCGAGCTACCTCACGTTCCATCTGCTCGCGAACCCCGCGCTCGTCGAATCGGTCGGCCTGTTCCTGTTGCGCCACACGGGCAACGACAAGGACTTCCTCACCACGCGCACTTCGTACTGCCTCGACCTGAAGGGGCCGAGCATCAACGTGCAGACGGCGTGCTCGACCTCGCTCGTCGCCGTGCACCTCGCCTGCCAGAGTCTCAACAGCGGCGAGTGCGACATGGCGCTGGCCGGCGGCGTGACGGTGGAGATCCCGCACGGACACGGCTACCTGTACCGCGCGGGCGAGATCCTCTCGCCCGACGCGCACTGCCGTCCGTTCGAGCAGCGCGCGCAGGGCACGGTGTTCGGAAGCGGCGTCGGAATCGTCGTGCTGCGCCGGCTCGCCGATGCGCTCCGCGACGGCGATCGCATCTACGCGGTGGTCAAAGGCTCCGCGGTGAACAACGACGGCGCGAGCAAGGTCGGCTATCTCGCCCCGAGCGTCGACGGTCAGGCCGCGGTGGTGGCCGAGGCACTCGCCGTCGCCGGCGTCGACGCGGCGGCGATCTCGTACGTCGAGGCGCACGGCTCCGGAACTCCGCTCGGCGAACCGATCGAGGTCGCGGCGCTCGTGCAGGCGTTCGCCCGTTCCTCGGCGCGCGTCCACGGCTGCGGTCTGGGCTCGGTCAAGGCGAACATCGGTCACCTCGACACGGCCGCGGGCGTCGCGGGACTGATCAAGGTGGCGCTCGCGCTGCACCACGGCGAGCTGCCGCCGATGCCGGGCTTCGAGACGCCGCACGCGTCGCTGCCGCTGCGCGACTCGCCGTTCTACGTCGTCGATCGACTGCAGCCCTGGGCACGCGGCGCGCAGCCGCGGCGCGCGGGCGTGACCGCGCTGGGCGTGGGCGGCACGAACGCGCACGTCGTGGTCGAGGAGGCGCCGCTGCCCTCGCTGCACGCGCCGAGCGCCGGCGCGGCGCGGCGCGCGGCGCAGCTCGTGTGCGTGTCGGCGCGCACCGAGCAGGCGCTCGACGACGCGTCCGCACGGCTCGCTGGACACCTGCGCGCGCACCCCGAGCAGGAACTCGCCGACGTCGCGTTCACGCTGCTGACGGGGCGACGCGCGTTCGCGCAGCGGCGCGTCGTGTGCTGCCGCGACGGCGAAGACGCGGCGGCGCTGCTCGCATCGAAGGATCCGCAGCGCGTGCACACGCACGTCGCGAGCTCCGCGCCCGCGCCGATCGCGTTCCTGCTGCCGGGCGGCGGATCGCAGCATGCGCGCATGGGCTGCGGACTGTACGAGTCCGAGCCCGTGTTCCGCGCCGAGGTCGACCGCGGCATCGACGAGCTGCGGCGCCGCACGCAGCGCGATCTGCGCAGCGCGTGGCTCGCGCCGGCGGATCCCGAGCGCGCCGCGCGCGAGCTCGAGCGTCCCGCGCTGCAGTTGCCGGCGATCTTCATCCTCGAGCACGCGCTCGCGAAGCTGTGGGCATCCGCCGGAGTGCACCCGACCGCGCTGCTCGGCCACAGCCTCGGCGAGTACACGGCCGCGTGCCTGTCCGGCGTGTTCACCTTCGAGGACGCGCTCGGTCTGATCGCGCTGCGCGGCGAACTCTTCGAGACGCTCCCGCAGGGCGGCCTCCTCGGCGTACCGCTCTCGCCGCAGGAGCTCGTCCCGTACCTCGGTCGCGACCTCGACCTCGCCGCGGTCAACGCGCCGCGCTCGGCGGTCGTGTCGGGTCCGGTCGCGGCGCTCGACGATCTCGCGCGCCGGCTCGTGCAAGCGGGCGTCGACGCGCGCCGCGTGCCGATCTCGGTCGCCGCGCACTCGCGCGTCGTCGACCCGATCCTGCCGCGGTTCGTCGAGCACTTGCGCACGCTGCGCTTCGCGCCGCCGCGCATCCCGTTCCTCTCGAACCTGACGGGAACGTGGATCACGCCGGAGCAGGCGCAGCGCCCCGAGTACTGGGCGGAGCACCTGCGCGGGACCGTGCGCTTCGCCGACGGAGTGCGCGAGCTGCTGGCGGACAAGACGCGCGTGCTGCTCGAGGTCGGTCCGGGCAAGGGCCTCTCGTCGCTCGTGCGACAACAAGGCGATGCGGGCGCGCAGCGCGGCGCGATCGCGACGCTGCGCCACACCGATGAGGAGACGCCGGACAGCGCGCACTTCCTCGGCGCGTTCGGTCGGCTGTGGGCGCGCGGCGCAGCGCTCGACGCGCGCTTCCCGTGGCGCGACGAGCCGCGCGCGCGCGTATCGCTGCCGACGTATCCGTTCCAGCGCAGGCGCCACTGGGTCGAGCTCCCGC
>SCVU01000315.1 GCA_004296785.1 Planctomycetota bacterium | reverse complement strand
TGCGCGCGAGGCCGAGCTGCGCGACCAGCAGTCGCGCGCGCGCTCCGAGTGGGAGCGCGAGCGGCGACGCGATCGGCGTGACGTCGATCGGCGCCTCGGTGAGCTCGAGCGCGGGGCCCGCGACGAACTCGCAGTTGCCGGTGTTGAGCCACAGCGCGATGCGTCCGGCCGGTCCGCTCTCGTCGCGGCAGGCGACCGCGACGTCGACGCGGCCGTCGCCGTCGTAGTCGGCGACCGCCAGCGCCCACGGGTGGCCGGGCGTGACGAGCGACTGCGTCAGCGCGAAGTTGCCGTCGAACAGCCCGCGTCCGACCGCGAGCGTGTGATCCGCGTAGTCGCACTGCACGAGATCCGCGACGCCGTCCGCATCGACGTCGACGTAGACCGCGTCGGTCAGACCGGAGTTCGCGACCGTCACGTCGCGCCGCAGGTCGAACAGCGCGACCTGCTGCGGCGACGCGCCGCTGCCGCCGGACCCGCCGCCACCTCCGCCGCAGCCGGCGAGCAAGGCGAACGTAAAAAGGCCGAGAGCGCGGGCGAGCCGCGCGGGTGAGGACGTTCGTTCGAGCATGGCGAGGACGGGCCCTGGCTCCTCCAAGCGAGGGCAGCTCCGACGAAACTCTACCCCGCGCGGAAGGTCCGCGCTCGCGTTCACGCGAGGTAAAGGCGAGTCTTTTTTATGTACCCGTCGGCGCTCGCCGCCAGTGCCGCGATTTCCTCGGCCGAAAGCGGACGGATCACCTTCGCCGGCACTCCGGCGACGAGCGTCCGCGCCGGCACGTGGAAACCCTCACGGACGACCGCGCCGGCCGCCACGAGCGCCTGCTCGCCGACCACGCTGCCGCCGAGCAGCACCGCCCCCATGCCGATCAGCGCGCCGTCGCCGATCGACGCCCCGTGCAACACGCAGCGGTGGCCGACGGTGACCTCGCGGCCGATGACGTTCGGCACGCCGGGGTCCGCGTGCACCATCGTCAAGTCCTGGATGTTCGTGCGCGCGCCGATCCGGATCGGCGCATCGTCGCCGCGCAGCACGCAGCCGAACCAGACGTTGGCGTCGAGCCCGAGCTCGATCTCGCCGGTCAGCAGCGCATTGCTCGCGCAGTACGCGCCGCCGGGCAGCGCCACCATCAGTCCGGTGCGCGGGAAGAACGTCATCGCCGCGACCTCGCTGCGCCGCAACGCGCGCCGCTCACAGCAGCCACTCGCGCGTCTGTGGCCACGCGAGCAGCACGCCGAGCACCGCGCCGTTCCACAGCGCGTGCGCGAGCCAGCTCGCCAGGATCCGCTGCGTGCGCAGCATCAGCCCGCACAACAGCATCGACAGCACGAACACCGCGGGCCACGTCGACGTCGGCTGGTGCAGCGCCATGAACAGCACGCTGACCACGACGATGCCGCCGCGGTCGCCGAAGTTCTGCGTGCACAGCGGCTGCAGGAAGCCGCGGAAGAACAGCTCCTCGCACAGCGGCAGTACGACGATCGCGAGCGCGAGCGCGACCCACAGCGCGCCGCCTTCGAGCGCGAGCAGGTCGACCAGCGCGCGCTGCGGCTCGACCGTGCCGCCCGCCGCCTCGACGAGCCCGCGCGTCGACTCGGCTGCGCCGAGCACCGCGGGCGCCGCGAACGCGAGTCCGAGCAGCGCGGCTCCGACCGCGCGCCCGTGGCTGCCGGAGTGGAAGCCGAGCGCACGCCAGCCCTCCGGCTGCATGCGCGCGCAGATCCACGCGGCGAAGGCGAACGCCGCGAGTCCGCCGGCGAGCGACAGGAGCTGCGCGCGCAGCGCGAACTCCGGCAGCAGCGCGGACAACAGCGCCGGCACGCCCGCGTACAGCGCGAAGCCGACGACGACCTTCGCGAATCCGTAGCGCAGGAAGAACGGATTGCGGCCCGGGAAGATCCGGCGCACGAGCAGAACGGCGACCGGCAGCAGCGCCAGGCCGCCGGCGAACAGCACGAGGCCCTGGGCGAGACGAGGAGGGATGGACACGCGGCGCGGGTGGGTCTTGGTTCGTCGGTCGAGTGCGCGCGTCGATCAGGTGCGCGCGGCTGCGCCGGCGATCACGCCGTCGAGCGGCGACGACGCGTTCGCGTACAAGCGACGCGGGATGCGGCCGGCGCGGAATGCCGCGCGGCCGGCGCGACACGCGTCGCGCATCGCGGTCGCCATCAGCAGCGGGTCGCGCGCCAGCGCGATGCCGCTGTTCAACAACACGCCCTCGACGCCGAGCTCCATCGCGAGCGCGACGTCGCTCGCGGTGCCGACGCCGGCGTCGACGACGACCGGCACCTGCACGAGCTCGAGCAGGATGCGGATCGCGTTCGGATTCAGCACGCCCTGGCCGGAGCCGATCGGCGAGCCCGCCGGCATCACGGCGGTCGCGCCAGCTTCGACGAGCCGGACGCCCAGGCGCGGATCGTCCGACGTGTACACGAGTGTCTCGAAGCCCTGCGCGGCGAGCTCGCGCGTCGCTTCGAGCGTGCCGATCGGATCGGGCAGCAGCGTGCGCTCGTCGCCGAGCACCTCGAGCTTGACCCACTTCACGCCGAGGATCTCGCGCGCCAGCACCGCGGTGCGGATCGCGCTCGACGCGTCGTAGCAGCCGGCGGTGTTCGGCAGGATCCGGTAGCGCGCGCGGTCGATCGCGTCGAGGATCGACGGCGCGCCCGCGGCCGGCAGGCGGCGCACCGCGACGGTCACGCAGTCGGTGCCCGACAGCTCGAGCGCCGCGCGCATCTCGGCGGCGTCCTTGTACTTGCCGGTGCCGACGAGCAGGCGCGAGCAAAGCTCGAGCGAGCCGATGCGCAGGGTGTCGCGCATGCTGTCGTGCATGCTCTCAGGGGCATTCGTGGCGGCGCTCATCGGGATCGCGAACCGGGAAGGATAGCGCTTCTCAGCCGCCGCCGACCAGCGTGACGATCTCGAGCTCGTCCCCGTCGGCGAGCAGCACCGCCGCGTGCTCGGCGCGCGGCACGAGCTTGCGGTTGCGCTCGACCGCGACGAGCTCCGGCCGCGGCGCGAGCGCGCGCACGAGCTCGGCGACGCTCGTGCCGGCGCGCACGCTGTGCGCGGCGCCGTTGACGCGGATCGAGATCTCGCCGCTCGCGCTCATCGGACGCGCAGGAACGCGCACTTCAGGTACCAGCTCTCCGGCAGCGTCAGCAGCACCGGGTGATCCGGCGCCGCGCCGCGGTACTCCTCGAGCACGACGCGCCGGCCGCTGTCGGCCGCCGCCGCGCGCAGCACGTCGAGGAACACCGGCGGCAGCACGTTGTACGAGCAGCTCGCGGTGACGAGCAGCCCGCCGTCCGCGCACAGCGCGAGCGCGCGCCGGTTGAGCTCGCGGTAGCCGCGCAGCGCGCCCTCGACCTCGTCGCGCCGCTTCGCGAAGGCCGGCGGATCGAGGACGACGACGCCGAAGCGCTCGCCGGCCTCGCCCAGTCGGCGCAGCTCGGTGCTCGCGTCGGCGCGCTCGTAGCGGCAGCGCTCGGCGCCGCCACGGCCTGCGGCGCCGGCATTGCGCTCGACGTTCGCGCGCGCGCGCTCGAGCGCGCGCTGGTTCTGATCGACGAATACGACCTCGCGCGCGCCGGCGCGCAGCGCGTGCAAACCGAACAGGCCGTCGTAGCAGCACACGTCGAGCACGCGCGCGCCGGCCGCCGCGCGCGCGGCGAGGCGCCGGTTGTCGCGCTGGTCGAGGTAGTGGCCGGTCTTGTGGCCGCCTTCGACGTCGACCGCGTAGACGAGCTCGTCCTCGCACACCTCGATCGGCCCTGGAGACTCCCCCGCCGCCACGCCTGCGAGCCATTCGACGCGCGGCTCGAGTCCCTCGAGCCGCCGCGCCGCCGCGTCGGAGCGATCGAGCACCGCGCGCAGCGCGAACGGCAGCGCCGCGCGCAGTGCGTCGACGACGCGCGCGCGCAGCCGATCGGCGCCCAGCGTCCCGCACTGCAGCACGAGCACGTCGGCGTAGCGATCGGCGACGAGTCCGGGGATCCCGTCCGCGTCCCCCGCCAGCAAGCGGCACGCGCCGCGCGCGTCGAGCAGCCCGTGCTGCGCGCGCAGCGCGACGGCGTCCGCGACGCGGCGCTCGACCCAATCGTCCGGCGGCGCGTCCGCGCCGCGCGCGATCGTGCGCAGCGCGATCTTCGAAGCGCGCGAGTACAGCCCGTGGCCGAGCACGCGACCGTCCGGCGCCGCGTACGCGGCGACCTCGCCCGGCTCGGCCTCGCCGGAAGCGATGTCGTTGCCGTAGATCCACGGGTGGCCGCTCTCCGCCCAGCGACGGCCGCGACCGCTCAACACCAGGGTCTGCATGCACCGCGCATGTTCTCACACGCGAGGCCGCTCTTGCTACACGCGGTGCGACTCGCGCACACTCGTCGGCGCTTGGAGATGCACGAGAATCGAGCCGTCGCGCCCGCCGCGGAACCGGCCGGCGGCGGCGCGCTGCGCGCGCTCTTGCTGACGTCGCGCCTGCTCGACAGCGCCAGCGGCCGCGCCTGCACCGATCTCGCGCTGGGCCTGCACCGCGAGGGCTTCGAGCCGGTCGTGTGCTGCTACGCGGGCTGGGGACCGCTGGCCGCCGAGCTCGCCGCGGCCGGCGTCGAGATCTTCCCGCTGCGGATGCGCGACGGCGGCGATCCGCTGTTCGCGCTCGCGCTGTCGCGCGAGCTCGCCGCGCGCCGCATCGACGTGATCCACAGCTTCAACGCGCGCCGCGCGTACGTGCTGTCGGTCGCCGCCGGACTGATCGCGCGCACGCGCGTCGGCGTCGCGACGTTCCGCGAGGCACCGCCGTCGGGCTCGCCGCTGCTCGCGACCGCGGGCCGGCTGTGCGGCGAGATCGTCGGCGCGCTCGTCGCGACGAGCGAGGAAGTGCGCGAAGCGCTGCTGCGCGCGCGCTGGGTCCCGCCGCGCAAGACGCAGGTCGTGCCCGACGGCGTG
>SCVU01000314.1 GCA_004296785.1 Planctomycetota bacterium | reverse complement strand
GGTCACTCCGTCCGCACCCGCCGTCGAGTTGCACGCCGCCCTGATGTCCCCCGCCGATTCCCGAGATGAGCACGAACTCGGGCAACTCGACCTCGCGCAGGCGATCGAGTTGTTCGAGATGCGCGGTCCGATCGCGCTCGAGCACTGGCTGCGCGCGCGACCGCAGGCGGATCCCGCGATCGCGCGACAGGTGCGCACGCTGCGCGACGCGGGCCTGCTCGCCGGCGGGGTCGAGCCGCGCGAGCGCGTGCCGGAGCGGATCGGCCGCTACCGCGTGCTGCGCTGGCTCGGCGCGGGTGCGACGGGCGTCGTGCGCCTGGCGCTCGACGAGCGCGAGGCGCGGCTGGTCGCGATCAAGGTGCTCGCGCCGAGCTTCGCGCGCAACGCGCGGCTGCGCGAGCGCTTCGACCGCGAGGCGCGCGCGATCGCGCGGCTGGAGCACCCGGGCATCGTGCCGATCCTCGAGGCCGGCGTGGACGGCGGCCTGCCCTACCAGGTGCTCGAGTACGTCGAGGGCACCAGCCTCGAGGAGGGGCTCGATCGACTGCGCGCGCTCGTCACGGCGCCGGCGGAGGTGGGCGCGGCGAACATCGCCGAGGCGCTGCGCCTGCCGCACTGGGCCGCGGTGCCGCCGGATCTCGTGCGCGCCGCGCTGGACTGGGGCAAGGCGATCGCGCACGCGCTCGCGCACGCGCACGAGCGCGGCGTGCTGCACCGCGACATCAAGCCGTCGAACGTGATCATCGACACGGCGGGGCGCGCGCGGCTGCTCGACTTCGGGCTCGCGCGCGTCGCCGACGACGCGCGGATGACGTGGAGCGCGGATCTGATCGGCACGCCGCAGTACCTGGCCCCCGAGATCATCCGCGCCGGCATCGGCCGCGCCGACGAGCGCGTCGACGTGTTCGCGCTCGGGGCGTGCATCTACGAGATCGCGACGCTGACCTCGCCGTTCGACGCGGCATCGTCGACGCGCGTGCTCGAAGCGGTGCTCGCGCACGATCCACCGCGGCCCTCGCGGATCAACGCGCGCGCCTCGGATTCGTTCGACCTCCTGTGCGCCGGCGCGCTCGCGAAGGATCCGCGCCGGCGCTACCGCGACGCCGTCGCGCTCGCGGATGACATCGAGCGCGTGCGCGCCGGGGAGCCGCTGCCGCCGCGCGAGCAGGCGCGCTGGCGGCACTGGCTGGCGAACGTGCTGAGCGGGTGGCTTGCCCGCGTGCGCGGCTGAGACCGCGGCGCGCGCGCCGCACTTTCCGCGAAACACCTCCGGCGCAGCGGAGATCGAGGAGGCTCGGGCGGTTGCCGTGCGCGCGACGTGCGCGTCGGAGCTGCCTGTTTCTTCACGCGGCAGTTTCCTCCTCCAACCATGACACTCTCTCCCGCATCGATTCGTTCGCGCGCGTGGCTGCTCGCAGCCGTCGCCGCTCTGAGCTCCCCCGCGCTCGCGCAGCAGTTCGTCGGCAACTGGGAAGACCCGGGCGGCGCCGGCACGCCGACCGTCGAGTTCTTCGTCTCGCCGGCCGGCAGCGACATCACCGGAACGGGGACGAATGCGAACCCGTGGCGCACCGTCAGCTTCGCCGTCGCGTCCGCCGCGCCGTTCATCGGCACGTCGGCCACGCCCGCCCCGACGCCGGCCCCCGTGTCGATCAACGTCGAGCCGGGCACCTACGACACCGCGGCCGGCGAGATGTTCCCGATCAGCGTGCCCGCGTTCGGCGTGACGATCGAGACGTGGCGTCCCACGGCGACCGGCAATCCCGCGCCGTTCGACCGACCGAGCCTCGTCGGCACCGGCTTCGCGCCGAATCGCCCGCTCATCAACGTCGACTTCATCGGCACGCCCGGCCTGCCGCCGTCGACCATCCAGACGCTGGAGTTCTCGAACTCGCGCGAGGGGCTGCGCCTCGAGCCCGGCGTGCTCGGAGTCCCCATCGACATCCCGATCGGCGTCGAGGTGCGGCAGAACTACTTCCACGACTGCTTCGCGATCGCGCTGCGTATCGACACGGCGGCCGATCTGACGGCGCGCCACATCGTCGAGGACAACGACTTCGGCGATCTGGTGGAGGATCTCAATGCGATCTTCGGCTGGGCCGTGCGCGAAGCGTCGTCCGGGACGTCCTCGACGCTCTACCGCTCGAACCGGATCCAGAACTACGAGGAAGGCATCCAGGTCCTCGCGGTCAACAAGGGCATCGCCGCGCCGCGCATCTTCAGCAACTTCATCCAGCTCGCCGAGCGCTCCGTCACGCTCGACGACTGCGACTCGCTCGTGATCAACAACACGATCGCATTCGCCACGGACTACACCGGGGCGCCGGCGCTCGAGGGCCTGACGATCAACGGCGGCACGTTCGTCGTGAGCAACAACATCCTGTGGTGCCCGATCGATCCGGGATCGCCGGGCACCCCCGCGGTCGACCTGACGATCAACGGTGCCGTGGGCACGCTCGTCACGAACACGAACGAGGACATCCCGGCGGATCCGGCGCCTCAGTTCGTCGGCGGCGACGCGCACCCGAACGCGATCCCGACGTTCCCCGTCGACCTGCACCTCACGAGCACGTCGCCGAACATCGCCGCGGGCACGAACGCCGAGGCGCTCGACCCGATCAACACGGTGCGCTCGGTGGTCGTCGGCGGGACGATCGCCCGCACGGACATCTCGGTCGACATCGACCTCGGCGGGCGCATCCACCGCTCCGGGCTCGCGGTCGAGGCGGGCGCGGTGCCGCTCGTCGAGATCGGCGCGGATGAGGTCGAGTTCACCGGCGCCGACGTGGTCTTCGAGTTCGGCTCGCGCATCGACTTCCCGGTCACGGCGACGCAGGACCGCTTCGGTCACGTGCTCGGCCAGGTCT
>SCVU01000313.1 GCA_004296785.1 Planctomycetota bacterium | reverse complement strand
CCGCCGACGCGCAGCCCGAGCTCGAGCAGACCGGCGGCCGCGAACGGCAGGCTCGCGGCGAGCAGGCGCCGGCGCCAGCGGCGCGGCTGCGCGGGGGGCGCGGGCATGGCGCGCATCATCGCCGCGGGCGGATGCGGCGGGCAACGCGGGCGAGCGCGGCGCACGGCGGGACCTAACAAAGTCCGAATTCGCGCCGGGGCTGCCCGCGCCGGCGGGCGCCACGGCTGCAAATCACTGCCTGGAATCAAGTTGCGGGCGAGCCGCCGGGCCGCGCCGCGGCCGCCGCGGCGCGCGATTCCACAGCTTCTCCACAGCCGCACAGACGACACCGCCCGGCCCCCTGGAGAGGGGGGCCGGGCGGTGCACCGGACCTACGGTTCACGCGGGCGAGCGAGCTCGACCGCATGCGTGTGCGAGCGGCGGCGGGGGCCGCCCCTCACTACTTCAGGAACGAGTCGACGTGGAGGACGCTCGCGATGTTTTGCGCGGACAGGATCGAAGAGATGCCCTCGACGCCCTCGCGGATGATGAACGACACGGAGATCAGCACGCCGGCGATCACGACGGCGACGGCCGCGTTGCCCTTCTGCACTTCCTTCATCTCGTCGATGTCGGTCGTGATCTTGTCGAGGACCTTGATCGCGAGCGACACCGTGAACGTTGCGATCTTGATGCCGATCACGAGGTTCAGCAGGCCGACGACGACGCCGATCACGAAGCTCCACGACAGCTCGGGGTGGATCGCCTTCGTCAGGCCCGCGACGCCCGAGGAAATGACGTTCGCGATCGCGTAGATCACCGCGGCGAGCAGGATGCCGACGGCCATGTTGCCCTTCTTGAGCTCGGCCTGTTCGTCGATGTCCTTGGTCAGCGTGTCGAAGCTCTTGATCGCGAGCTTGATCGCGTACATCGCGAGGCCGAGCGAGATCAGCAGCGCGACGAGCGCCATCGCGAGGCCGACCACGAGGCCCCAGATTCCCTGCAGGATCGTGGGCTTGTCGGCGGCTTCCGCGGCGGCCGGTGCGGCTTGCGCGAGCGTGTCGTGACCGAGGCCGATGACGGCGGCGACGGCGAAGAGGATGGCGACGAGGAGCTTCTTGTTCATGGGGGTTCGAGGGCGTGCGCGGCGGTTTCGGGCTCGTGGGAGCCGGGTCGGCGCCGGGGGAGCAATCCGCAATTTGGCGCAACAAGTTGCCAATCGCGGGGGCGACTGTCCAGCGCGCACCGACGGCGCAGCACGGCCGCGCCGCCGCGGTCAGCGCAGCACGGCCCGCGCGGGCGGTGCACCGGCCGGAACGTCGAGCGCGACCGATCGTGAAGGCTCGAGCGGCGGCGAGACGCCGGCGTTGAGCTGGCGGTGCGCCGTCCACGCCAGCCGCGTCCCATCCGGCACGTCGTAGCGCCGCACGAGCACTTCCCCGGCCTGCGTCGCGCGCACTTCATCGAGGTCGACGCTGGCGCCGTGCCAGTCCAACGCGAGGCGCCAGAAGCGATCGGGGTCCGGACCCTGCTCGATCGCGAGTTCGATGTGCCGGCGCTGAACCTGCGCCGGGTGGTAGACCCCGCCCTCGCGCGCGAGGAACACGTGGCCGCGGTGGCGCGACTCCGTGATCCACCGCAGCGCGAGCTCACGCGCGTCGATCGGCTGCGCGGTGCGGACGAGCAGCGAGCCGTCGGGCCGCTCGAGCGTGCGAATCACGTCTTGCTCGACTCCCGCGGCGCTCGCCCACGTCTTGAAGAGCGCGTGCGGCGAGTAGTTCGACTTCGGTGCAAGCGTGATCCCCGGCGCGGCGGCCGCCAGCTCGACGACGCCGAGATCGTGCCGCTGTGCGCGCACGACCTCGAGCTCGCGGCCGCCCGACGCGAACTCGTCGGTTTCGATCTGCACGGACAGCAGCCCGAGCCCGTCGTAACCGTCGGGGATCCCATCGAAGCACGCGAACTGGAAGGAGCCGTCGGGCGCGAGCGGCACGCCCGCTAGCGACTGCGAGTTCCACATCGAGCGCGCGGTGCGCCACTTCACCTTGGACGGCGGCTCGCTCCACTGGACGGTGACGTCGATCGAGGCCGGCGACGTTGCGCCCGCCGGCACGGCGACGCGGCCTGTCACCACGCATCCGGCGTTCAAGCGCAGTTCGATCGGTTGACCCAGATGGCGCAGCGTGCCCATCGCGCTCGCGCCGGTCGCGTGGTCGAAGAGCGCGTACGAGTAGTCGCGCTCCATCAGCAGATTGTCGAACTTCCACACGGCGTCCGTGCGGTACTCCGTTGCCGCGAACGAAGAAGGATTTGCCTGCAAGTTGCCGACGACGTGGTCGCCCAGGTCGGCGCGGATCCAGCTGGCGTTCGACTTGCTCGCGAGCTCGATCCGCAGCGTCCACGGGCCGCGGCGAGGCGAGTCGGGGTGCACGCGCACCACGAGCGGTGCGTGACTCCGAACCGCGGTCTCGGCCGGCAACTCACCGTGCGCTCGGAGCCCTTTCTCGAGCCGCACCTTGCACTGCAGCGTCCAGCAGCTCCGCATTCCGAACCCGAGCTCGAGCTCGTGCATCCGCCGCGCCACGAGCCGCTCGCTGTCGAACGCGAGAGCGTACTTGCGAGCGCCGATCGGCCCGTGGCTGAGCAGCGCCGCAAGGTCGCGCAGCGGAGCATCGCCGCTCGCGTGCGGCAGCGCCCCGCTGGTCAGCAACTCAGTCGGATCGTCGATCACGACCAGCGACTCGGGATCGAGCAGGAGTTCGTACGCGCCGTCGATCGACGCGCCGAGCGATTCGAAGCGCCGCGCAGCGTGGCCGGGTGCGCGCGCCTCGAGCGGAAGCGCGGCCGACGCGAGCGTGGCGACGCCGCCGACGACGGCGTGCGGCTGCCAGAGCGCGTCGCTGCCGCGCACTTCGACGCGCAAGAGCGGCAGCCCGACCGAGGAGCGCAAACGGACTCGGATCGCCGAAGCGTCCGGGCCGCCGACCGCGACACGCGACGCGTGCGCGATCTCCGCGACCTCGTCGCTCTCGACTTCCGGATCGCCGAGCACTGCGGTCGGCTCCAGCGAAGCGCGCTGCGGCTCGGATTCGGCGGTCGGCGCCGCGTCGCGCGCGTCCACATTCGCGACGGCGGGCTCCGCGCGCAGCCACCACCACGCGCCGAGCAGCAGCAGCCCGATCGCAGCGAGCGCGAGCACCGCCGACGCGCGCGAGTTCATCGCTCGCCATCGTACCGCCGGCGCGAGCGCGGCTAGGATGCGCGCGCGTTGAACGACGAACTGCTCACTCAGCTCAAGACCGAGATCCCCTCCGCGACCCGCGCGAAGGGCGAGGTCTACGCGCGCCTCGGCCGCGCCGAGGTCCAGACCAGCGGTCCGGACCACGTGATCGGCCGCGTCCGCGGCAGCGCCCTCTACCGCGTCCGCGCGATGCTCGATCCGCGCACGCGCCTCGTCGACGCGAGCTGCGAGTGCGCGGCGTTCCGCGAGTTCGGCCCGTGCAAGCACGTGTGGGCGCTCGCGCTGGCCGCCAGCGGTGCCGGACGCGCGCGCACCAGCTTCGGTGACGGCGGCGGCGACGCAGCGTCCGGCGGCGAGCTCGCGCTGCGCGGCGACGCGCTGCGCGAGTGGAAGCTCGCGCTGCACGATTTCGACGCGGCGGCCGCGAAGTCGAAGGCGCCGCCGCAGCCGGTCGCGCTGCGCTGGATCCTCGATCTGTCGAGCGCGGGTCTGGGCGGCGAGGCCGTGCTGTTCGTCGGCATCCTCACGGCGCGCAAGCGCGGCGGCTGGAACAAGCTGCGCGGCCTCTCGGCGGTCGACCTCGGCAGCCGCGCCGGGTGGAGCGCGCAGGATCGCGAGTGGCTCGATCTCGTGCTCGGCGCCGAGGACCAGTTCGCGACGCCGTTCGCGCAGGAGGCCGGCATCGCGCGACTGCGCGACGCGCAGGCCGCGCGCCTGCTGCCGGAGATCGCGCGCGCGGGTCGCCTCGAAGCGCGCGAGCAACAGGACGCGCAGCCGTTCGCGCTCGAGTGGGACGAGGGCGAGCCGTGGCGCGTCGGGCTCGCGCTCGTGCGCGACGGCGCCGCGCTCGAGCTGCGCGCGCGGCTGCGGCGGCGCGACGAGGCGCTGCGGCCCGAGCAGACGGTCGCGCTGTTCGCGCACGAGCTGATCGTCTACGAGCACCGGCTCGGCCGCGTCGACGCGCGCGGCGCGTGGGCGCTGTTGCGCGCGCTGCGCAGCGGCCGGCGCTTCGCCGCGCCGACGCGCGAGGAGCGCGCGGTTTCGACCTGGCTCGTCAGCGAGCACGGCGGCGCGCTCGACGCACTGCCGGATGCCGCGCGCGCCGACGGCATCGAGCCGCATCCGTACCTGCGCCTCGACGCGCCCGAGGCCGGCGCGGCGTCGATCGCGGTCCAGCTCGCGTTCGCGTACGACGGCTTCCGCGTGCGCGCGCTCGATCCGCGCGAGCTCGTGTGGGAGCCGGGCGACACGCGCCTGTTGCCGCGCGACCGCGCGGCCGAGGCGCGGCTGCTCGAGGAGTTCCGCGCGGCGGGCGGCGACGCGACGCCTTCGCCGGCGACCGATCGCGACGGCGCAGTGCCGCTCGCGCGCCTGGCGGGGCTCGTGCGCGAGCTCGGCGCGCGCGGCTGGCTGATCGACGCGGCCGGCAAACGGCTGCGCGCGCCGGGCCAGGCGAAGTTCACGCTGTCCTCGGGCATCGACTGGCTCGAGCTCGAAGGCGGCGTCGATTACGAAGGCGCGCAGGCGACGCTGCCCGCGCTGCTCGAGGCCGCGAAGAACGGCAGCGGGCTCGTGCGCCTGTCCGACGGCAGCCTCGGCTTGCTGCCCGAGCAGTGGCTGTCCTCGTGGGGGTTGTTCGACGCACTCGGCGAGCAGTCGGGCGACAAGCTGCGCTTCCGCGCGAGCCAGGCGCTGCTGCTCGAGTCGATCGCGCGCGAGGAGCAGGCGATCGAGGCGGATGTGCGGCTCACGGAGATCGCCGAGCGCGTGCGTTCGTTCGACGGGCTCGCCGCGGCGGAGGAGCCGGCGGGATTCCGCGGCAAGCTGCGGCCGTACCAGCGCGACGGGCTCGCCTGGCTGCAGGCGCTCGCGCGCATCGGCTTCGGCGGTTGTCTCGCCGACGACATGGGTCTGGGCAAGACGGTGCAGGTGCTCGCGCTGCTGGCGTCGCGCGCGAGCGCGTCCGCCGACGCGCGCGCCGGCGAGACCGGTGAAGCGCGCGCCGCGGGCAAGAAGCGCCGCACGACGCTCGTCGTCGCTCCGAAGTCGCTGGTGTTCAACTGGCAGCGCGAGGCCGAGCGCTTCACGCCGGGACTCGACGTGCTCGTGCACGCCGGCGCCGAGCGGCGCCGCGACGCGCGCGGCTTCGGCAAGCACGATCTCGTACTGACGACGTACGGCACGCTGCGCCAGGACATCGGCGTGCTGCGCGAGGTGCCGTTCGACTGCGTCGTGCTCGACGAAGCGCAGGCGATCAAGACCGCGGGCAGTCAGACCGCGCGCGCGGCGCGGCTGTTGTCGGGCGAGCAGCGCCTCGCGCTGTCCGGCACGCCGATCGAGAACCACCTCGGCGAGCTGTGGTCGCTGATGGAGTTCCTCAATCCCGGGCTGCTCGGCCGCTCGCGCGCATTCGCGAGCCTGGTCGAGTCGAGCGACGGACTCTCGCTCGCCGAACACGATCGCCTGCTGCTGCGCCGCGCGCTCGCGCCGCTCGTGCTACGCCGCACGAAGGCCGCGGTGCTGCCGGAGCTGCCCGAGCGCAGCGAACAGGATCTGCGCTGCGAGCTCGAGGGCACGCAGGCGCGCGACTACCAGAAGATCCTCGAGTACTGCCGCGCGACGGTGCTCGGCGAAGTGGAGGAGAAGGGTCTCGCGCGCTCGAAGCTGCGCGTGCTCGAGGCGCTGTTGCGCCTGCGCCAGGCCGCGTGCCACCCGGGGCTGCTCGATCGCGCGCGCACCGGCGAGTCGAGCGCGAAGCTCGAGCTCGTGTTGCCGCTGCTGCAGGAAGTCGCCGAGGAAGGGCACAAGGCGCTCGTCTACTCGCAGTTCACTTCGTTCCTCGACATCGTCGAGGAGCGCTTGAAGGCGCTCGGTCTCCCGTACGAGCGCCTCGACGGCCAGACGCAGGATCGCGAGGCGCGCGTCACGCGCTTCCAGACCGATCCGGACGTGCGCGTGTTCCTGCTGTCGCTGAAGGCGGGCGGCGTCGGACTCAATCTGACGGCGGCGAGCTACGTGTTCCTGCTCGATCCGTGGTGGAACCCCGCGGCCGAGGCGCAGGCGATCGACCGCGCGCACCGCATCGGCCAGCAGCAGAAGGTGATGGCGTACCGCGTCGTCGCGACCGGCACGATCGAGGAGAAGGTGCTCGAGCTGCAGGCGAAGAAGCGCGAGCTGTTCGACGCGCTGTTCGGCCCGCTGGGCGAAGGCGCGGGCGACGCGGCCGCCGCCGGCCCGCTGAAGGGCATGACGAAACGCGAACTCGAGTGGCTGTTGACCTGAATCGGCGCGGACGCCGACGATCGAAGCTCATGCGAACCACCGTCGTCGCCGCGTTGTCGTTCGCCGCGCTCGTCGTCCGCGTGCCGTCGGCGCAGGAGCCGGTGCCCACCGTCGCCGCGCCGCGCGACGTCGCCGCGCTGCTCGAGCCGATCCGCGTCGCGCACGATCTGCCGGGCCTGATCGGTTTGACGCTGGAGGGCGAGCGCGTCGTCGCGCTCGGCGCGACGGGCCTGCGCAAGAGCGGCAACGACACGAAGATCCTCGCGACGGATCGCGTGCACATCGGCTCGTGCGCGAAGGCGATCACCGCGACGCTGTGCGCGCGGCTCGTGCAGCAGGGCAAGCTGCGCTACGACTCGACGCTCGCCGAGGTGTTCCCCGACGCGGCCGGGAAGATGCACGAGTCGTGGCGCGGCGTGACGCTCGAGCAGCTGTTGCAGCACCGCTCGGGCGCGCCCGCGAACGTCAAGCCCGACCGCAGCGGCAGCGCGCGCAAGCAGCGCGACCGCATCTTCGCGGCGGTGATCGCCGCGCCGACCGCGACGCCGCCCGGCAGCGCGTACGAGTACTCGAACGTCGGCTACACGCTCGCCGGCCACATGGCCGAGCAGGTCGCTGGCATCGACTTCGAAGAGCTCGTCCTGCGCGACGTGTTCGCGCCGCTGTCGATCGAGAGCGCCGGCTTCGGCGCGCCCGGCGTCGCGAGCGCGCTCTCGCAGCCGCGCGGTCACAAGGAGATGGGACTCGCGATCGAGCCGGGGCCCGCGGCGGACAATCCGCTCGGCATCGCTCCCGCCGGTGCGATCCACATGGCGATCGAGGACTGGGCGAAGTTCGTCGCGCTGCACCTGGCGGGCGAGAAGGACGGCTGGCGGACGGCGGCGGGGGAGACGCTGCTGCCGGCCGAGGCGTTCGCGAAGCTGCACGCGCCGCCCGAGGGCGGCGACTACGCGTGCGGCTGGGCCGTCGCCAAGCGCCCGTGGGCGGGCGGCCGCGTGCTCACGCATTCGGGCAGCAACACGATGTGGTACTGCACGACCTGGCTCGCGCCCGAGCGCGGTTTCGCGCTGCTCGTCGCGACCAACCAGGGCGGCGCGAAGGCCGCCAAGGGCTGCGATGCGGCGGTCGGGGCGCTGCTGCAGGAGTACCTGAAGAGCCAGACCGGCAAGGCGAAGTGAGGCGGGCGCGGGAAGCGGCGTAACGGTCCGCGCCCGGCGGGCTTCTAATGGCAGCGCCCCCGGCGCCCCACCATGAAAACCGCATCCCTGCTCGGCGTCCTCGCTCTCCTCTGCATCTCCGCCGCGCCGCTCGCGGCGCAGCAGGCCCCGGACGCAGGTTCCGTCGCAAGTCGTGCACGCGGCGTCGACCGCATCGACGGCGTGACGACCGCGATCGGCCCGCGCTACCACGCCGAGATCCACGCGGATCGCGTCGTGTACATCCCCGCGCTCGGCAGCGCGGCCGAATCGACCTCGCCGTGGACCGCGAGCGCGGCGACGATCGCGCGCGAGGGCGGCGCGGAGGTCGCGTTGAGCGGCGGCGTCGTGCAGTTCTCGGAGCAGCGCGCCGACGTGCATTTCGCCGGCGGTGCGAGCGCAAGCTACGAGACGCGCGCCGATGGACTCGAGCAATCGTTCACGCTCGCCGAGCGCCCGCACGGCGACGGCGATCTCGTCGTTCGCCAGCGCATCGACACGGCGTGGCCGCTGCTGTCGGTCGACGCCGCGACCGGCGTCGAGTGGGGCAGCCCGGACCGCGGCGGCGTGCGCGTCGGCGCTGTCACGGCGATCGATGCGCGCGGCGCGACGATCGCGGGCTCGCTCGCGTTTGCGGACGGGATCCTCGAGTACCGCGTGCCGGCGGCGTTCGTCGACGCGGCCGCGTTCCCGTTGCTCGTCGACCCGCTGATCGGCTCGCAGTTCTTCGTCGGCGGCGACACGGGCAACTCGCTCTTCGACGTGCAGCCGAAGATCTCGTACGACGCGTCGAACGGCTTGTACCTCGTCGTGTGGAAGCGCGTGATGTCCGCGCAGAGCACGCAGGTCTACGCGATCCGCATCAACTCGAGCGGGCAGTTCCTCGGCGCCCCGATCCACGTGTCTCAAGGGTCGGCGGCCGAGATCGGTGAAGCGCTCGACGTCGCGAACTGCAACGCCGTGAACGCTTGGGTCGTCGCTTGGGTGCGCGAGTTCAGCTACCTGCCGCTCGGCACCGCGCTCGGCCTCACGTTCCGCGCGATCCCCGCATTTCCGACGCCGATCCAGCCCGGCCCGCTGTACTCACTCACCGGTGCGACCCAGGCGTACTTCGCGGTCGCGCTCTCGAACCAGCGCGGCACGGGCATGTTCGACAACACGTTGATCGCCGCGTACGCGCAGGGCGGAGTCCTGATCCCCTCGCAGATCACCGGTCGCCGACTGGACGTCTTCAACGACATGTCGATCGCGTTCGGGAACGACGTGACGCTGCACGTCTACGACGACTCGACCGATTCGATCGAGGAGATCGCGCTGTCGCGCTCGGGCGGCGCGTACGCGCGCTACCTGATGGCGTTCACGATCAAGTCGATCGCCTCCGGAGACCGCGACATCCGCGTGCGCGTCGTCGACGAGGACTTGAGCGTGCAGACCGGCGCGTTCGCGATCGCGGAGTCGAGCGCGCTCGACGAGCGCGACCCGACGGTGGACGGCAACGGGGCCGAGTGGTTCGTCGCGTGGGAGCAGTCGTCGCTGGGCTCGTCCGACAGCTCGATCTATGCGCGCCGCGTCAACTACACCGGTGCGATGAAGATCGACCCGGCGCACGTGATCTCCGCGGTCGCGGGCGTCGCCGAGGCCGATCCGGCGATCGGCTACACCGGCGAGACGTGGATGCTCGCGTGGAGCAAGCCGAACACGTCGACGACCGACGACGTGCTCGTCGCGGCGCTGAACGAGGTGACGGTCACCTCGTGCGGGCCGCCGATGACGATTTCCAACGCGACGCTCGACCTGCGCGCGCCGGGCCTCGCGACGAAATACGCGAGCGGCGTGTCGAGCGACGACGGCCTCGTCGTGTTCGAAGGCACGACGGGCGGCTTCGCGGCGACGGACATCTACGGCCAAGCGCTCGAGACGGAGAACGGGCTCGCGTCGGATATCGGCGGCGGCTGCGGCCTGTTCTCGGGTCAGGCCAACGCGGGGTGCACGGTGTCGAGCCTGACTTCGCTGCCGCTTTCGCTGCGCAACGCGGTCAGCGGCGTGCCGGCGTTCCTGTTCCTGTCGGTCAACGACCTCGGGTTCTCGGAGGGCGGCTGCACGCTGCACGCCGACCCGTTCAGCGGCTTCCTCATCGCGGCGGGCAACACGAACGCGCTCGGTGAGAAGGACTACTCGCTCCCGCTCTCGCCGACGCCGACGCTCGTCGGCCTGCAGTTCTACTCACAGTGGGGGACGTACCTCGGCGCGATCGGCTCGTTCACCATCGGCGGCACGCCGACCGGGCTCAACTTGTCGACCGCGGTGCTCGCAAGATTCCAGTAGCCGATCCGCTAGAGTCCGGCGACACGAGGACCCCCCGCATGTCGCCGCTCATCAAGACGATCCTGCTGCTCTCCGCGTCGAACGTATTCATGACCTTCGCGTGGTACGCGCACTTGCGCGAGCTCAGCGCGAAGCCGTGGTACATCGCCGCGTTGATCAGCTGGGGGATCGCGCTGTTCGAGTACCTGCTGCAGGTGCCGGCCAATCGCATCGGCTACCAGCAACTCGAGCTCGGTCAGCTCAAGGTGCTGCAGGAAGTGATCACGCTCGCGGTGTTCGTGCCGTTCTCGCTGCTGTACATGAAGCAGCCGCTCTCGTGGAACTTCGTGTGGGCGTCGCTGTGCCTGTGCGGCGCCGTCTACTTCATGTTCCGCAAGTAGCCGTGCAGCCGGTGCTGCCACGCGAGCGGCACGTACTGCTCCCACGTCGGATCGACGATCACCAGCGTCTGCGTGTCGATGTCGCGATCGATCGTCTCCTGCGTCGAGCCCTCAGGCACGAACGGGAACTCGGCGATCTCGACGCGCAGCACGACCGCGCCGAGTTCGGGCCCGCCCGACTTCTCGCGCACGCGCACGAGCAGTAGGCGGCCGAGCCCCTCGAGCGGCTCGGACCACGCGTCGAGCGCGAGCTCGTGCGCCGGCCCGAAGATCTCGAGGCCGAGCGGCCCCCACGTGCCGCTGGCTTCGCGGACGGTGAGCTCGGCAGGCGCGCGCCCGGCCGCGAGCTGTGCGCGCGCCGCCTGCGCTCGCTCCCGTGCCTCGCCGTGCGCGGCGCGATGCGCCTCGGCGAGCGCGATCCGCGGCAACAGCACCGACGTCAGCGCGCGCCGCCGGTTGTGCGCGTCGGCGCTCTGCGGGTAGAGCTGCTCGATCCACTTCGCGACGCGATCGACTTCGGCGGCGCTGACCTCGCGTTCACCGATCGCGAGCACGGTCGTCGCCGCGAATGCGCGCTGCGGCGGCGCGGCGAGCGACGTCGACTTCGACGTGCCTTCCGCATCGCCGCAACCGATCAGCGACGACAGCAACGCCGCGCCGACCCAGCACCGCGCGCGCATCACGCCTTCTGCCGCGCGTCGAAGCTCGCGACGAAGCGCACCGCGCGCTCGGTCGTGAATCGATACGCGGAATTCAATGCGATGCGCGCCGCGGCCGCCGCGTGCGGCAGCGCCGCGGGCGGGAACGTCGCCTGGTCCTCGAGGAACAGCGAGCGCGCGTCGGCGTGGAACGACTCGATGCGCAGCACGTGCATGCTCGGGTCCTTCTCGTCGCCCGGGAACGCGAGGCGCAGTCCGAGCAGCTGCGGCGAGCGACCGAACGCGTCGAGCTCCTCGCGGAAGCGGAACATCGCCTGGCGCAGGAACACGCGGCTGTCCGTGTGGTGGCGCAGGTTGATCAGCGTTCGGATCGCGATCTGTTGCGCGAGGAAGAGCTGGATGCCGCGCGCCTCGACGCACGCGGCGAGCAGGCCCGCGATGCGCTCGGCGTACTCGTCGAGCGAGAGTCCGGTCAGGTCCTCGCGGAACTGCAGTCGGTCGTGCAGGAACGCGAGGTGCGAGACCGCGCCGCCGGCGGGCAGCGGGTTCGACAGGATCACGCCCTCCGGCGCGATCTGGAAGTTCGCGTACGTCGGTCGCTTCGACTCGTACCAGCGCGCGTGCAGCCGCTGCAGCGGCGCGGGATCGACCGGCACCGGCGGGTGCAGGAGATCGCATTGGTAGCCGATCGTGCGAGGTGCGTAGGGCATCGAGGTGCGGCTGCCGACCGCCCGATGGTGTCCGAGGATAGCGCGGGGCGGGCCGCCGGCGCGCTGTGCGAGCGCGCGCCACGCGATCGACCTGCACCCGAACGGCGTGTGACAGGCGCGTGACGGGGCTCGGAGCGCCTATTCAAGTGACTGCGAGACAACGGGTTACGCGCTCGGCCCGCGGCCCGCCGCGCGTCCGCGCCGGCCTCGCCTCCAGCCGCTCGTGTCCACTCTCCGTAAGAGTTCCCGCCGCTCGCTGCACCGGCCGCCTCGCCGAGCCAGCTATCATCTTTGCCCCAATGCGTCCGCGTGCCCGCACGCGCTCGCCAGCTCCCAGGTCCCCTGCCATGTCGACCCGCTTCCTCCGACTCCTTCCCGCCATCGTCCTCGGGCTCGCGACGCTCGCCGCGCTCGGGGGTCCCGCCCACGCGCAGAACCTCGGCGGTCCGCTGAAGGTCAACGGCAAGGAGATCCCGGTCTCCGCGATCAAGCGCGAGATGGTCTATGCCGCGGGCGCGCAGGTGCTCGAGGGCAAGAAGCTCGACGTGATCATCGAGGAGGAGATCGCGCGCCGCGTCGCCGCCGGCGAGGACCGCGCGAAGTTCGAGTTCACGCAGGAGGAGAAGGACGCGCTGTTCTCCGCCGCGCTGCAGCAGATCAAGGATCAGTACCCGACGCTCGACCCGATGGAAGTGCTCGAGCGCAACGGCCTGTCGAAGCGCCTGCTCGAGGGCCAGGTCGGGCAGACGCTGCGCTTCGACAAGGTGTTCCTGCCGGCGGATCCGCGTCAGTGGCCGGTGACGACGACCGACGCGATCACCGAGAGCGCGGGCGCCGACTTCATCACGAAGCTGCGCGAGGCGCAGGACGAGAAGGACAAGAAGGCGAAGGAAGCCGCCGCGGCCGGCAACGGCGAGCCCGTGCCCGCGCCCGACAAGAAGGGCGAGGACATGTTCAAGATGATCATGCGCAAGATGGTCATGCAGTCGCTCTTCGACAAGTCGGTCGTGAAGTACGCGTCGAACGGACTGCCCGACGGCGTCGCGATGCAGGTCAACGAGCGCAAGATCATGACCGACGAGGTCTACGACCTCGTGTCGGGCAGCCTCAACGACGAGCGCATCCGCCAGACGCGCGTGTGGCTCGCGAAGATCGAGGCGTGCAAGCAGGAGCTGCAGGCCAAGGGCATCTGGCTCGGCGACGAGGAGTTCCAGAAGCTCTTCGCCGAGCACAAGGCGCCCTACGACCAGTCGCCGTTCAAGCTCGAGGTCATCGCGACGGGCTTCAAGCGCTTCCCGTCGATGGATTCGTACATGACCTTCTTCCGCGTGCTGAAGTCGTACGAGCGGATGATCCAGTACGAGATCAACGACGAGAACCTGACCAAGCACCTCGCGCGCGCGAACAAGCTGCTCGGCCTGTCGCGCTGCAACGTGCAGATGATCCTGTGCTCGGCGATGGACATGTCGACGGGCAAGTGGCGCCCGGACGGCTGGGAGTACGCGAAGAATCGCGCGCTCGAGGCGAGCAAGCTGCTCGCGGAGAAGAACGGCGACAACTGGGACGAAGTGCTCGAGCAGTTCTCGGAGTTCTGGGATCCGCCGACTCCGGTCGGGCAGCCGAACGTCAACAGCAACCTGCGCAACAAGGGCCGCATCGGCATCGTCAACCGCAACGAGATGCTGCAGCGCATCGACGAGAGCGAGTTCTCGATGTTCGTCGAGGGCGCCGGCATCGTCGACTACGTGTTCTTCGACCAGCCCGAAGGCATCGACGGCCCGTTCAAGGGCCCGCACGGCTACTACATCACGCGCGTGATCTCGCGCACGCCGCCGACGAAGGAGTTCTCGCTCACCGAACCGCAGCAGCGCGACCTCGTCGTGCAGGACTACCTGTCGATGCGCGTCAACGCGTGGGCGCAGGACCTGCTCGAGAACGCGAAGGTCGAAGGCCTGCAGTAGTCGCCGCCCGCGAGCCCCGCGGCTCGCGAGCGATCGCGCGCCCGCCCGGACGAACGATCCGGGCGGGCGCGCGCCGTTTTCCGTACCATCCGCTGCGCACGCGCGAAGCCGCGCACTCGGCGTGAAATCCAACCTCGGAACCACCTGGAAGCTGCTCGAGCCGCACGCGCGGCCGCGCATCGGGCAGCTCGTGCTGGTCGGCGTGCTCGGCGCGATCGCAGCGGCTGCGCAGGCCGCGGCGGTGCCGCTGATCGGCCCGCTGTGGACGCTCGTGCTGTTCCCCGGCCAGGAGGTCGCGGTCGCCGGCGTGAAGATGGAGCCCTCGGGGCCGATCGTCCGCGCGTTCGAATACGTGCGCGATCGCTTCGCCGACGGCGATGCGATGCAGGGTCGCTTCGCGGTGCTGGTCGCGGTCGTCGCGACGCTCGCGCTGCTCGGCGTGATCGGCGGCCTCG
>SCVU01000312.1 GCA_004296785.1 Planctomycetota bacterium | reverse complement strand
GGACAGCAGGGCGGAGTGAACATCGAGACCTCCGGGCATGCGCTCGGGATGAGCGCGACGTGCCCGGCGCCTAGATGCGCGCAAGTCTGCGTGGTGGCGGGTCGACCTCGAAATCCCGCACAGCCAGCTGGGCCAGAGTCCGGGGTGCTAACTGGGCTCGCGCAGCTCGCTCTTCAAGAACGCAAGGTCCTGCGAGTACTGCTCGATCGCCTTGCGCACGTCATCGTCGAGCTTCGAGAACCGCGCGCGCAGCTTGACGCTGTCCGGCCGCTCCTCGACCTCGGTCACCGTGACGACCGCCTCGACCATGCCCTTCTTGAGCAGCGAGAGCGAGAACTTCAGGCGCAGCTCGGTGCCGATCGCCAGGAACTGCGCCATCTCGAACGCCGTCAGGCCCGTGTTGCCGCCGCCCCACGTGAAGCGCAGGCCGTTGCGGTCGAGCGAGGCCATGCGGCCGATGCCGTTCCAGCCGCCCTTGCCGGCCTTGCCGCTCTTCGGGTCGAACGGGATCGCGACGCCCTTGCGCAGGTCCTCGGCGATGAAGTGCTCGACGCGCGACTCGTCGATCGGGCTGAACAGCACGGCCGATTCGTCGCCGCCGGTCAGGTCGGTCGGGTTGTGTCCCTTGGCGGTCGGGCTCGCGTTGGCGGCCAGCGCGGCGGCGGCCTCTTCGTCCGACATGTAGATCGGGACCACGCGGTCGATGCCGACCTTCTCGATGATGTCCTTGCAGAACTGCGAGGGCCGCAGCAGCACGAGCTTGCCGTGGTGGCTGCCGAGCAGCTTGCTCGTCTTGATGATCTGGCCGAGCGCGGTCGAGTTGATGAACTTGACCAGGCGCAGATTGAGCGCGACGTGGACCGAGCCCGCCTTGACCAGCGCGTCGACCTCGCGCTCGAGGAACTTGCAGTAGAACGTATCGAACTCGCCGCGCAGGTGCAGGATCGTGTAGTGGTCGCGCGGTTCGACGGTGATGTGCATGGGAGGGTCTCCGCCCGGCGCGAGGGGACGGCGCGCGCGGGGGCGAGATGATCCCAGGCCGAACCGCAGCGTGCAAGACGCAGCGCGGCGTGACGGCGCGAGATCGCTGGGCAAGCGCGACGCGAGCGCGCCCGCGCCGTAAGATGGCTGCGCGATGTTGTTCGGTCGCAAGAAGCAGAAGGCGCCGCCCGAGGCCGCAGACGCCGCGCCGCCGCCGGCCGAAACGCAGGAGAGCGCGCCCGCCGCGCCCCCGCTCGAGCCGGACGGCGATCCGTACGCGTCGGTGCCGGCCTCCGGCGTCGGCGGCCGCGAGTCGGGCGCGGCGACCACGCAGTTCCTGACCGGCGATCAGCTCACCGATCGCAAGACCGTGCAGGTGCTGCTCGACGCGATCACGAAGGTCTCGACCTCGCTCGATCTCGACGAGCTGCTGATCGAGTTCGTCGACCGCTCGATCGAGGTCACCGGCGCCGAGCGCGGGATCCTGCTGTTGTGCAACGCGAACGGCGCGCTCGAGCCGCGCGTCGCGCGCCAGCGCGGCGCCAAGTCGATTGCGGGCGAGCTGCGCTTCTCGACGACGGTGGCCGGCAAGGTGCTCGAGCAGGGGCAGCCGGTGCGCGCGACCGTGCACTCCGAGAATCAGGCGATGAACCTCGGGCAGTCGGTCTACGACCTCAAGCTGCGCGCGGTGATGTGCGTGCCGCTGCGCCCGCCGGCGCGCGAGCGCGGCGAGCCGCTCGACCGCTCGCGCACGACCGAGCCGGCGCCGAACGGCGTGCTGTACGTCGACTCGCGCGCGGCGACGCGCCAGTTCAGCCACCGCGACCTGTCGCTGTTCTACGCGCTCGCGCAGCAGATGGCCGTCGCGCTCGAGAACGCGCGCCTGCACCTCGACAGCGTCGAGAAGGTGCGCCTGGAAGCCTCGCTGCAGACCGCGCGCGAGATCCAGAAGGACCTGATCCCGCCGCTGCCGCGCGACATCGCCGGCTACGACTTGTACGCGTGGTTCAGCCCGGCGGAGAAGACGGCCGGCGACTTCTACGACTTCGTCAAGCTGCGCGACGGGCGCTTCGCGATCGTCGTCGGCGACGTCACGGGCCACGGCATCGGGCCGGCGCTGATCTCGTCGGCCGCGCAGGGTTCGCTGCGCTCGTCGCTGCGCTTCGTGCCGCACAGCGGCGAGGTCGTGACCGCGCTCAACCAGGATCTGTGCGAACGCGTCGAGGACGGGCGTTTCCTCACGCTGTTCCTCGGGCTGCTCGACCCGCACGGCAAGCTCGAGGCGCTCAACGCCGGACACGCCGAGCCGCTGTGGTGGCGCGCGCGCGACGGCAGCGTGCAGCGCCTGCGCCGCGGCGGTCCCGCGCTCGGCATGATCCCCGACGCGGTGTACGAGCCGAGCGATCGCATCGAGCTCGACCGCGGCGACGTGCTCGTCGTCTACAGCGACGGATTGAGCGAGGCCAAGGCGGCCGCGGATCCCGAGCACCTGTTCGGCGAGGACGGGCTGATGCAGGCGCTGACCGAGCTCGCCGCCGCGCCGAACGGCAGCGCGGAGTCGATCGCGATGGGCCTCGTCGCGCGCGTGCTCGCGCACAGCGGCCAGAAGTTCGAGGACGACATGAGCGTGCTCGTCGTCCGCCGCAACGCCTCGGCATGAGCGACGCGTCGGCCCGCCTCGCATTCGAGCGCCCCGCGGGCGGCGATCTGCTGCTGCGCAACGCGCGCGCGTGGCCCGAGCGCGAACAGCGGCTCGAGCTGCGGATCGCGCGCGGCCGCATCGAGGAACTCGCCGTCGACGCGCGCGAGCTCGCGCCGCGCGGCGGCTCCGAGCAGGTGCTCGACGCCGGCGGTCTGTGCGCGATCCCCGGGCTGCTCGATTGCCACGTGCACTTCCGCGACCCCGGGCTCGAGCGCAAGGAGGGCTGGGACACCGGCTCGCACGGCGCGCTGCACGGCGGCGTGACGAGCGTCGTCGAGGTGCAGAACAACCCGCCGCTATCGACGTCGCGCGCGGCGCTCGATGCGCGGCTCGCGCACGTGCGCGCGCGCTCGCGCGTCGACTTCGGTTGTCTCGCGAATCTGCTGCCGGACTCCTGCCCAGAGCTCGCCGCGATGGCGCCGCTGACGCCGGCCTTCAAGCTGTTCCTCGGCGGTTCGACGGGGCTCGGCGGCGTGCTCGACCGCGAGGTGCTGCGCGCGCTGTTCCACGCCGCCGCCGCCGCGGGCCGGCGCATCGTCGGCCACTGCGAGGACGAGGAGCTGCTGCGCGCCGGCAAGGAGCGCCATCCGGACGCCGGCGCGGCCGAGCACCACCTCGTGCGCTCGGCCGAGGCCGAGGTCGAGTCGATCCGCACCGCGATCGAGCTCGCGCGCGAGAGCGGCGTCGAGCTGCACGTGTTCCACATCTCGACCGCCGGCGGCGTCGAGCTCGTGCGCGCGGCGCGCGCGCGCGGCGAGCGCGTGCGCGCGAGCACGGCGCCGCACTACGTGCTGCTGTCGTGCGCGGACGCCCCGCAGCTCGGCAACCTGCTCAAGGTCAATCCGTCGATCAAGACGCGCGCCGACGCCGAGGCGATCCTGGCCGGTCTCTGCGACGGCACGGTCGACGCGATCGGCACCGACCACGCGCCGCACCCGCTCGACGAGAAGCAGCGCGCGTATGCGCATGCGCCGTCGGGCATGCCGTCGGTCGATCTGCTGTGGCCGCTGACGCTCGAGCTCGTCGAGCGCGGCTGGCTCGATGCGCGCACCGCGCTTGCGAGCGTGACCACGCGCGCGGCCGATTCGGTCGGCGTGCAGCACAAGCGCGGACTCGCGCTCGGCTCCGACGGCGACCTCGTGCTGTTCGATCCGCGCGCGCGCCGCGCGGTGCGCGCCGCGGCGCTGCCGTCGAAGTCGAAGTGGTCGGCCTACGAGAGCTGGTCGCTGCCCGGCTGGCCGCACACCGTCGTGCGGCGCGGCGAGCTCGCGTTCGCCGGCGGC
>SCVU01000311.1 GCA_004296785.1 Planctomycetota bacterium | reverse complement strand
GGCCGTGGCTGGTCGACTTCCAGCTCGCCAGCGTGCATCCGCGGCGCGGCCGCGCGTTCCGCGTGCGCTGCGCGGACGATCTGCGGCACGTCGAGAAGCACCGGCGCCGCTACCGGCTCGCGGGCGCGCCGAAGGAGACGCTGAGTCCCGCCGAGCGCGCGCTGCCGCCGCGCTCGCCGCTCGCGTGGGCGTGGCGCAGGAGCGGCAAGCCCGTCTACAACGCCATCACGCGCGGCGTGCTCGGCGTGCGCGACGGCGAGGGCCGCGGTGCCGCGGAAGCGCGGCGCGGGAACGCCGGTCCGTGGCCCGCGCTCACGCCGGCGCGCGGCCCGCGTCCCTAGTTTTCCGCAGCGGCGCGCGCGCCGCGCCACGGACGGCGGATGAAGTTGTCGAGCAGCGCGCGACCGCTCGCGGTGAGGAACGACTCGGGGTGGAACTGCACGCCCTCGCATGCGCGCGCGCGATGGCGCAGGCCCATCACCTCGCCGTCCGCGCTGCGCGCGCTGACTTCGAGTTCGCCTGCGACGCTCGCGGTGTCGACGGCGAGTGAGTGGTAGCGCATCGCGGACAGCGGCGAGGGGACGTCGGCGAACACGCCGCGGCCGTCGTGCGCGACGCTGCTCGTGCGGCCGTGCACGAGCTCGCGCGCGCGGGCGATGCGCGCGCCGCAGGCGAGCGCGAGCTGCTGGTGCCCGAGGCACACGCCGAGGATCGCGACGCCCGCCGGGGGCGCGGCGAAGAGCTCGAGCGCGAGCGCGCCGGTCGATGGGTGCCCGGGGCCGGGCCCGAGGATCACGTGCGTCGGTTCGAGCGCGCGCAGCGCCGCGGCATCGAGCTCGCGCGCGCCGACGACGCGCGGGATAGCGCCGAGGCTCGCGCACAGCTGCGCGAGGTTGTGCGTGAACGAATCGCGCTGATCGACGAGCACCACGCGCGCGGTCGCGCGGCCGTCCGGATCAGCTCGCCCCGACGTCAGAGGATGTCCTCGCGGTACACCCAGCGGCGCTTGTGCGACAGGTCGCGGTGCCACGCGGCGACGCGCCACAGGTCCTGTGCGCCGACGCAGGTCAGGAAGCGGCGCGTCGCGCCGTTCTCCTGCAGCTCGAGCCCGCCGCTGACCAGTCCGACCAGGCGCAGGCCCTCGTCCTCTTCGCCGTCGGGACCGCGCAGGTAGACGCCGGCGCCGAGCTGATCGTCGCTCGCGACGAAGCCGCTGCCGGCGCTGATCAGCAAGCCCTGCACGTCCGGGTGCGCACGCACTTCGCCGTCGGCGGTCCACACGTCCGCGCCGCGGCGGCCGCGGATCAGCACCTCGGTGCCGGCCTTGAGCGCGCTGAAGTCGAGCGCGACCGCGGGCACGCGGATCTCGGTGCTCGCGAGGTAGACGCCGCCGCCGAGCGACTCGACGAGCGCGGCCTCGATGCTCGGGCCGTCGCCGTACCACGCGGTCACGTCGATCTCGCCGGACTGCGAGGTGCGGCCGAGGAACACGACGCCGTACTCGGTGCCGACGCCGAGCTCGTTGCCGCTTTGGCCGCGAATCTCGATCGTCGGATCGACCTGCTTGTTGGTGAACGAGAGCGCGCGGATCGACGGCG
>SCVU01000310.1 GCA_004296785.1 Planctomycetota bacterium | reverse complement strand
GCTCTTCCGATCTGAGCGAGGCGAGCAGCTTGCGCGCGTCCTTGGCCGACGGCTTGTTGAACGCGCCGAGATCGGCGATCGCGACCTCGCCGTCGGCGAACTTGCCGGCCAGCGCGGAGCGCAGCGCGACGCGGCGCGCCTTGATCGGCATGTGGAACGAGTAGTCGCGCGGCTTCGGGCCGAAGACCGTGCCGCCGCCGCGCCAGATCGGCGACTTGCGGTCGCCGGCGCGCGCGCGACCGGTGTGCTTCTGCTTCCACGGCTTCTTGTTCGAGCCGCTGACCTGGTCGCGGCCGCGCGTGTTCACCGTGCCGAGGCGCTTGTTCGCCTGGTACATGTACACGGCGTCCTTCAGCGTGCGGTACAGGATCTTGTCGCCGAACGCGCTCGCGTCGAAGTCCGCCTTGCCGACGCTGCCGGACTTGTAGTGCTTGAGCTGCATGGGAGTGTGCGTGCTGGAGGTGATGGCTCGAGGAACGCTTACTTCGCGGCGCCCTTGGTCAGCGCGGACTTGGGAGCCGTCTTCGCGCTGCAGACTTCCACGTAGCCGCCGCGCGCGCCGGGCACCGAGCCCGCGAGGAACAGCAGGTTGCGCGCGGTGTCGATGCGCACGACGCGGATGTTCTTGACCGTGCGGCGCACGTTGCCGAACTGGCCGGCCATGCGCTTGCCCTTGGCGACCTTGCCGATGCGCTTGGTCGCGATCGAGCCGGGCGCGCGCACGTTCATCGAGCCGTGGCCCGCGGGACCGCGGCTGAAGTTGTGGCGGCGGATCGTGCCGGAGAAGCCGCGCCCCTTCATCGTGCCGGTCACGTCGACCAGCTGGCCGACCGCGAAGGACTCGACCGTCACGTGGTCGCCGGTCTTCGCCGTCGCGGGCGCCGCGAGGCGCTCTTCGCGCACGAAGCGCTTCGGCGCGACGCCGCCCTTGCGGAAGTGGCCGGCGAGCGGGCGCGTCAGGTGCTTGTCACCGACGTCGCCGAAGCCGAGCTGGATGGCGTGGTAGCCATCGCGTTCGGCGGTGCGCACCTGGCTGATCACGCACGGACCCGCGGCCACGACGGTCACGCCGACGAGCGTGCCGTCTTCCGCGAAGAACTGCGTCATGCCTTCTTTTCGTCCGAGGATCAGCGTCATGAGTCCTAGAACCCGGGGCAGAGCCCCTGGAGCTTGGGAGGAGTGGTTGCCGGTTCGACCAAGATCACTGCTGCGGCGCCCGAGCTCGCGCTCGGTGCGACCGCGTCAGGACGACGCTTGGCCACGCGGCGAAACAAGACAGGTTGGAAAGAACGCCCGCGCGTCGCCGAGGCGACGAAGGGGCACGTTGAACGACGGAGTCGGCGCGGGGCGCGCGCACTGCGCGCTGGATCCGACGCGGCGGCGACCCGCAGTGCGGATCGCGCGGCGCGCTCGAGGCGTCAGGCCTTGATGCGGATGTCCACGCCGGCCGGCATGTTCAGACTGCTGAGCGCGTCAACGGTCTGATTGGTCGGCTCGGAGATGTAGATGAGTCGCTTGTGCGTTCGGATCTCGAACTGCTCGCGCGACTTCTTGTCGATGAACGGCGAGCGCAGAACCGTGTAGCGTTCGATCCGCGTCGGCAGAGGGATCGGACCGGCGACCATCGCTCCCGTTCGCTTCGCGGTCTCGACGATGTCGAGCGCGGATTGGTCGAGAGCCTCGTGGTCGTAGGCCTCCATGCGGATCTGGATCTTGTCCTTCACAGGCGCTGTTCGATGCCGTTCGTGACGATGTGTAGGGGCTGCAGGGGGTCTCCCGCGACGTGCGGACGGCGTGCGCGCGGGAGCTTGGCTCCTGCGG
>SCVU01000309.1 GCA_004296785.1 Planctomycetota bacterium | reverse complement strand
TGCAGCTTGAGCAGCGGATCGGCCAGCAGCTCGCGCACGTGCGGCAATTGCCCGTCGCGCCACAGGTCGCCGAGCAGGTTGATCATCACGCACGGCCTCAGCAGCTCGGTCGAGCCCAGCGGCAGCGCGCACACCGCGCGCACCTGCTGCTCGAACTGGCTCGTCGCGCACGCGTCGAACGAGTAGTGGCCGGAGTTGTGCGGCCGCGGCGCGAGCTCGTTGACGAGCAAGCGCCCGTCGCGCGCGAGGAACAGCTCGACGGCGAGCACGCCCTCGAGCTCGAGCGCCGCCGCGATCGCGAGCGCGAGCTCGCGCGCTTCCTGCTGCACGCGCTCGGGGAAGCGACCGGGCACGATCGACGCGTCGAGGATGTGGCGCGCGTGGTGGTTCTCGGCGACGGGGAACGCCGCGCTGTCGCCCGCCGGCGTGCGCGCGACGATCACCGACAGCTCGCACGCGAAGTCGACGCGCCGCTCGAGGATGCCCTGCGCGCCGGCCAGCGCGGCGAACGCGCCGTCGACGTCGGCGGCCGCGCGGATCCGCGCCTGCCCCTTGCCGTCGTACCCGAACGCCGCGGTCTTCAGGATCGCGTCGTGGCCGAAGCGCGCGCTCGCCGCATCGAGCTCGGCGCGCGTGCGCACCGCTTCGAAGTCCGTGGTCGGAAACCCGCGCGCGCGCAGGAATCCCTTCTCGCGCAGCCGCTCCTGCGTGACGTGCAGGATCGCCGGCGCCGGGCGCACCGGCACGAGGCGCGCGAGGCGCTCGAGCGGCGCGCTGGCGACGTTCTCGAACTCGAACGTCGCGACTTGGATCTCGCGGCCGAAGCGCTCGACCGCGTCGAGGTCGTCGAAGCGCGCGACGGTCTCCGCGTCGGCGATGTGGCCGGCCGGCGAGTCGGCGTGGTCGGTGAACACGCGCACGCGGTAGCCCATGCGGCGCGCGGCGATCGCGAACATGCGGCCGAGCTGGCCGCCGCCGAAGACGCCGAGCGTGGCGCCGGGGAGGATCGGTTCCGCGGGATTCACGGGCTACTTGCGCGGCTTCGCGGCGAGCGTGCGGTCGGGCTCGACGGCGACGGAGGCGGTCTGCCGCGCGCGCCACGCGTCGAGCCGCGCGAGCAGCGCGGCGTCGTGATTCGCGAGCACCGCCGCGGCGAGCAGCGCCGCGTTCTTCGCGCCGGCCGCGCCGATCGCGAGCGTGCCGACCGGGACGCCGCCCGGCATCTGCGCGATCGAGAGCAGCGAATCGAGGCCCTTCAGCGCCTTCGACTCGACGGGGACGCCGAGCACGGGCAGCGACGTGATCGATGCGGTCATGCCGGGCAAGTGCGCGGCGCCGCCGGCGCCGGCGATGATGAGTTGGAGGCCGCGCGCGCGCGCGGAGCTCGCGTACTCGAACAGGCGCTGCGGCGTGCGGTGCGCGCTGACGATCTTGCACTCGTGCGCGATGCCGAGCTCGGTGAGCACGTCGGCCGCGTGGCGCAGCGTCTCCCAGTCCGACTGCGAGCCCATGATCACGCCGACGAGCGGCGCAGCAGCAGATTTGCGTTCTTCGCCGACCCTGGACGCGGCGCGCTTCGTGTTCATCGCGCGACGATCCTAGCGAATCGGAGCGATCTGTTCAGCGAGCGCTTTCGCGCCACTGGCCGGAGATCGGAGCGAGGCGGACGCTCACGAGTGCATCGAATGCCGCCTTGCTCGACGTCGTGAACGCACCGAGGAACACGCATTGACCGTAGTCGGATTCGTTGGAGTAGAGGCGGAGTGCCGAGCCCTGCTCGCGGAGCAACTCGTCGTAGCGGCGGAACAACGATGGATCCATCCAGTCGTCGTCCACGCGCAGATCCCACTGCACACTGCGCCCCGCGCAGTCGAACCGGAGCCATGCGACGTTGGCCGCGAGGTCAACACGGTCGGTGATCTCCGACGCGTGGAGCGCTCCCTCGGTCATGCGCTCGAGTCGATGGAGCACCGCGGCGTAGTCGCCATCGTCGCTGACGCATTCGAGGTCGCACATCCACAAGCGATCGCAGATCGGCGCGAACGGCTCGCGCCCGATCTCGCCACCCAGTGTTTCGACGAGCTCGTCGAACGGGGCCCGTTCGAACTCGGCGCGCGTGTGGAACGCGACCAAGTCGCCTTCGGCTACCCACGGATTCAAGGCGATCCCTGCCTGCGCGAGCTGCTCGAGTTGTCGCTCGACACTGATTCGAGGCTTCGGCGACGCCGGTTGGATCGCGGCGGGTGCATCGTCGCGGCACGCCGCGAGCGACGTCATGGCAACCGATGCGAGCGACGCGATCCGGCCGGCGAGCATTCGGCGGAGGATAGCGTCACCTCCAACGGCAGGCACTGTATCCTGGCTTGCGCGCATGAACGCGTCGAAGCTCTGGCCGTGGATCGCGCTGCTCGCGCTGTGCGGCTGCGCCTCCGCGCCGCACGAGCACACCTCGTTGCTGTCGCGCTCGCGCGTCGCCGAGGTCCGCCCGCAGCGGCTCGTGCTCGAGATCGTGCAGTCCGAGCGGTCGGGGACGAACGCTCCGGCGAACGCGCTGTACGAAGCCGCGGCGGCGGAGCTCACCGCGCGCGGTTACTCGGTCGTCGAGGGCGGCACCGCGAGCGCGGACCTGTTCGTGGGCTCGAAGTCCCTCTCCGGCGAGAGCCAGGGTTGTCCGTGCACGGTCGCGCGCGAGAACTTCTTCGTGCGCCAGCAGGCGCGCGAGGTCGCAGCGCTGCTGCAATCACTCGGCGCGGATGCGCTGTGGCGGCTGACGTTGACGGAAGCCGCGCGCGGCGAAGCGCCCGAGCGCGTCTACGTCTCCGCCCGCGCCGAGCTGCTCGCGGCCGCCGATCCCGGCGGACTGCCGATCTGGAGCGCGTATCTGACTCGCGCGGTCGCGGGCTCGAACGCGCGCGAGCTGTCGAGCGCGGCGGCCGCCGAGTTCGGGCGCGCGGCCGCGGCGGCGCTGCCGGCCAGCACGCGCTGAACATCGTTCGAACGCACTCGGTGGAACGAGGCCGCTACACTGCGCGGCCCTCACCACCATGCTCGGATCCTCCACGATGTCGATCGCCGTCCTCGCGGCCGCGCTGGCCGCCTGTGCGACTCCGTCCACCACCGCTCCGCATCTCGCAGCCCCCGCTGCGACGCCGCCGCCCGGCGCGACCGCGACGACGAAGCTCTTGCGCTTCCCCGACGTGCACGCGGGCCGCGTCGTCTTCTGCTACGCCGGCGACCTGTGGAGCGCCGCGACGAGCGGCGGCGAAGCGACGCGCCTGACCGCGCATCCGGGGCTCGAGGTCTTCCCGCGCTACTCGCCCGACGGCCAGTGGATCGCGTTCACCGGCCAGTACGACGGCGACGAGCAGGTCTACGTGATCCCGAGCACCGGCGGCGCGCCGCGCCAGCTCACCTGGTATCCGAGCCGCGGTCCGCTGACGCCGCGCTGGGGCTACGACAACCAGGTCTACGGCTGGAGCGCCGACTCGAAGCAGGTGCTGTTCCGCTCGATGCGCGACGGCTTCGACCTGACCGACACGCGCCTGTACTGGGTCGCGCTCGACGGCTCGCAACCCGAGCCGCTGCCGATGCCCGTGTCCGGCGGCGGCGATCTGTCGCCCGACGGCAAGCGCGTCGCGTACTCGCCGCTCACGCGCGACTTCCGGACGTGGAAGCGCTACGAGGGCGGCTGGGCGCAGGAGCTGTACATCTACGACCTCGCGACGGCGAAGCTGACGCCGGTCGCGCACTCCAAGCGCACCGAGCGCGATCCGATGTGGATCGGCGACTCGATCTGGTTCGCGTCCGACCGCGACGGGCACCTGAACCTGTACCGCTACGGCGTCGGCGATCAGAAGCTCGAGCAGGTGACGAAGGAGACGCAGTGGGACCTGCGCTGGCCGTCCAAGGGCGAGAGCGGCGAGATCGTCTACGAGAAGAACGGCGAGCTCGAGCTGCTCGACACCGCGACGCGCAAGGTCACGGCGATCCCGATCCACGTGCCGAGCGACCTCGTGTCCGCGCGGCCGCAGCGCGTCGACGCCGGCTCGCAGATCGAGGGCTTCGCGCTTGCGCCGAAGGGCGAACGCGCGCTGTTCAGCGCGCGCGGCGACGTGTTCAGCGCGCCGATCGAGAAGGGCTTCGCGCGCAACCTGACCAACACGAGCGGCGCGCACGAGCGCGGCGCGCAGTGGTCGCCCGACGGAGCGACGGTCGCGTTCATCAGCGACAAGAGCGGCGAGGAGGAGGTCTACACGGTCGCGCAGGACGGCAGCGGCGCGTGGACGCAGCTCACCAGCGGCATCGGCCGGCGCATCGACGGCCTCACGTGGTCGCCGGATGCGAAGTCGATCGCGGTCGACGACTGCAGCGGGCGCATCTGGCTCGTCGACGTCGCCGCGCGCACGCAGCGCGAGATCGCGCGCGATCCCTCCGGGCGCGGCGGCGACGCCGCGTGGTCGCCGGACTCGCGGTGGCTCGCGTACTCGGCGGGCGACGCGAACGGCTTCCGCTCGCTGTACGTGTGGTCGGCCGCCGACGGGCAGTCGCGCCGCGTGACCGGGGAGATGTGGAACGAGTACGAGCCGGTGTTCTCGCGCGACGGTGAGTACCTGTACTACCTGTCCGAGCGCGAGTTCGCGCCGCAGCTCTCGCAGATCGAGTGGAACTTCGCATCGAACCGCTGGACCAGCGTGTTCGCGCTCGCGCTGCGCAAGGACGGCAAGCATCCGCTGCCGCCGGAGAGCGACGAAGTCGCGCT
Organism: Planctomycetota bacterium; assembly: GCA_004296785.1. Taxonomy (GTDB): domain Bacteria; phylum Planctomycetota; class UBA1135; order UBA1135; genus GW928-bin9. Next base: position 4,224 of record SCVU01000309.1, on the reverse strand, counting down.
GAAGCAGGACGGCGCGGCCGAATCGAAGCCGGAGTCCAGCGCAGCGTCCAAGCCCGAGTCGGGGCCCGAGTCGAAGTCCGGCGCCGCGAAGCCGCCGCCGGAGGTCAAGATCGACTTCGACGGGCTCGCGCAGCGCGTCGTGCGGCTGCCGCTCGACGCCGACAACTACGGCGGCCTGAACGCCGGCGACGGCCGCATCTGGGTCGGCCGCGCGGGCGCGCCGTACTACGGCCGCGAGAGCGAGCGCAAGAACGCGCTGCTCGAGTTCGACTTCAAGGAGCGCAAGACGAACGAGCTCGTCGAAGGCGCCGGCGGCTACGCGATCAGCGCCGACGCGTCGAAGCTGCTCGTGCGCGGCGAGGACGGCTTCGCGCTGCTCGAGGCCGGCAAGGGCAAGGACAAGAAGAGCGTCGCGGCGAAGGGCCTGTACGCGGAGAAGGTGCCGGCCGAGGAGTGGCGCGCGATCTACAACGAGGCGTGGCGGCGCTTCCGCGACTACTTCTACGTGCCGAACATGCACGGCTACGACTGGGACGCGCTGCGCAAGCAGTACGAGCCGTGGCTCGCGCACGTCGCGCACCGCGCGGATCTCAACTACCTGCTCGGCGAGCTCGTGGCCGAGCTCAACGTCGGCCACGCGTACATCTCGGGCGGCGACATCGATGCGCCGCCGCGCGTGCCGGTCGCGCTGTTCGGCGGGCGCATGACGCTCGATCGCGCGGTCGGTCGCTACAAGTTGAGCGCGATCTTCCCGGGCCACAACGAGGAGCCCGCGTACCGCTCGCCGCTCACAGAGGTCGGCGTCGACGCGAAGGTCGGCGACTACGTGCTCGCGATCGACGGCGTCGATCTGCCGGCGACCGAGAACCCGTACCGGCTGCTGCGCGGCAAGGCCGATCGCCCGGTCGAGTTCCTGCTGAACGACAAGCCGACCGCGGAGGGCGCGCGCAAGGTCGTGTGGCGCCCGCTGCGCTCCGAGACGAACGCGATCTACCTCGCGTTCGTGCTGCGCAACAAGCAGCGCGTCGACGAGCTCTCGGGCGGCCGCATCGCGTACGTGCACCTGCCCGACATGGGCGAGGACGGCATCCGCGAGTTCTCGAAGTGGTTCTACGGCCAGGTGCGCAAGGAAGGCCTGATCGTCGACGACCGCAACAACGGCGGCGGCAACGTGTCGTCGATGGTGCTCGAGCGGCTGCGCCGCACGCTGCTGGGCCTCGAGTACTCGCGCCACGACCAGTTCGCCGGCACGTACCCGCAGACGGTGTTCAACGGCCCGATGGTGTGCCTGCTGAACCAGAACTCGGCCAGCGACGGCGACATCTTCCCGTGGATGTTCCGCAACGCCGGGCTCGGTCCGCTGATCGGCAAGCGCTCGTGGGGCGGCGTCGTCGGCATCACCGACCACGGCCCGCTGCTCGACGGCGGGCGCGTCAACGTGCCGGAGTTCGGGCACCTCGACAAGAACGGCCAGTGGGCGATCGAAGGCGTCGGCGTCGAGCCTGACATCGAGATCGAGAACGAGCCGGCCGACGTGATCGCGGGTCGCGACCCGCAGCTCGAGCGCGCGGTGCAGGAAGTGCTCGCGCGGATGGCGAAGCAGCCTGCGAAGCTCGCGCCGCGGCCGGCCGATCCCATCAAGACGAAGTAGTCGTCACTCGAGCTCGATGCGCAGCCCCGCGCTGAGCGACACGCCCTGCGCGGCGCCGGCATCGACGTAGCCCGACTGCGCGAACAGATCGACGCCCGCGAGCGACGGATCCACCGGCACGCCGAACGCAACGCTCCACGTGCCCGCCGGCGTCAGCACGTGCGGCGCTGCGATCTGCACCGAAGTGAGCAGAGTGCCCCCGAGCAGCGGCAGCGCGAGCTGACCCGAGCCGAGCACGAGCGCGCCCGGCGCGCCGCCGAGGCCGTTGCTCACCACGAGCGTCGCGGTCGCGCCTTGATCGGGACAACCACTGCCGCTGAGCGCTGGCACCTTGCCGCCGCTGCCCGCGAGCCCGGCGCCGTAGCTCGCGAACGCGCCGAAGCACGCGGCGTGCTCGTACGCGCCGAGGTCAAAGCCGCCCAGCGCCGGCCGCTGCTTGCCGTCGAGATCGAACGGCGTCGGCTGCGCGCTCGTCGCCGCGTTCACCGCCGGCGCGGCCGCGAGCAAGTGGTAGTCGCCGCTCGCCCACGCGCCGAACAGCTGCGCCGGCTGCGCGAGAAACGAGTGCGCGTCCTGCCCGGTCGCCGCCTTCCACTGCGCGAAGGTCAGGAACGCGCCGTCGAGCGAGAACTTCTCCTCGAGCGCGTTGAAGTCGCACGCGAATCCCGCGAGGCAGTTGCTCTCGATGTCGATCGCGCCGCGCGTCGCGTCGAGATTGAGCAGCACGTTGTTCGCGACCGTGTTGCCGACGCTGCCGTCCTTGACGTTCAGCGCGAAGCGCGCGCCCGCCGCCATGTGCACCGTGTTGAACAGCACGCGATTGCCGTTCGAGCCGCCGCCGCCGTCGATCCGGTACAGCGAGATCCCGCTCTTGTGGTTCGCATAGAGCAGGTTGTTCTGGATCAGCGCGTCCTGCACGCCGTCGCAGTTGATCGCCGAGCCGCCGGGCGGCCCGAAGATCGGGTTGCCGTCGCCGTTCTCCCAGATCACATTGCGCTCGACCAGCGCGTCCGAGATCACGCCGTCGCCACCCAGGCTCGCGTCGCCGTTCATGTGCAGCCCGTTCGAGTGGTTGCCCCAGATCCGGTTGCGCCGCACGATCGGCCGATCGCCGCTGTTCGACACGTAGATGCCGTGCTCGTCCGCGGAGCGCGACGCCTCGTTGTCCTCGATCACGACGTCGTCGACGAAGCCCGTCAGGATCCCCCAGCGCCCGCACTGGTCGATGCGATTGGCGCGGATCGTCACGTGCTCGGCGAGCACCGTGCGGATCCCGGTGCGGTTCGTGGCCGGATCGCCGCTGCCGATCACCGTGAAGCCCTCGACGACGACCCACGACGCGCCCTCGAGATTGATGCGGTCCGGCGTGACCGCGTTGTTCGCGTCGACGACGACGAGCGGATGCGCGACGTCGGCGCCCGGGTTCGCGGTGAACGTGATCGGCGCCGCGCTCGTGCCGCTCGTCGACAGGTAGAAGCCCGCGTAGTGCCCGGGCAGCGCGATCACGGTGTCTCCGGGCCCGACCAGGTCGGCGGCGTGCTGCAGCGTTTTCCACGCGCCGGCCGGGCTCGTGCCGCTCGCGGCGTCGCTGCCGGACGGCGCGACGTAGTAGGTCTGGGCGGCGAGAGAGACGAGCAACGATGAAACGACTGCGTACATCCAAGAGCTCCTGTGCGGCGCGGCGCGCCAAACCTAGTCGACCGCGCGCGCGAGGCGCGGTCCTAGGCGTGGAAATGCGCTATCCTGAAGGGATGCTCCGACTCCCGTCGCTCCGCCTCGCGCTCCTTCCCCTCCTCGCCGCCCCGCTCGCCGCGCAATCGCTGTACGGCATCGCGTCGAACGGCGACATGGTCCAGTTCAACGGTCCGAAGGACCCCGCGTGCAACTATCCGAGCGGTCCGCTGCTCGGGCAGTACGGCTACGCGCTGCCGTTCTTCTGCCCGCACCCGGGCGTGCTGCCCGCCGCGCCGTCGCCGCTCGGCGACGTCGCGCTCGACAAGATCAGCGACGAGCTCTACATCACCGACGGCACGAGCATCGCGCGCACGCAGAGCTTCGGCACGATCGTCGCCGGCTTCGACGGGATGATCGGCGGCATGGGCGCGCTGACGGGGCTCGGCTACGACGCGACGAACGGCTGGCTGTGGGTCACCGACGGCGCGCAGGCCGCCGCGTACCTGCCGCCGCCCGATCCGGGCTGCCCGATGGGCGCGACGATCGTCTCCGGTCCGTTCGCGCTGCCGCTCGGCGCCGGCGCGGTCGCGACCGACATCGACTGGGATCCGCAGACGAACACGCTGTGGATCTGCGACACGACCGGCGTGGTCTCGCAGGTGCTGGTCGGCGGCGGGCTCGGCGCGTTCGGCGCGTTCAACGCGGCCGCGGTGAGCACGTGCGGTCTCGCGCTCGGCCTCCAGGGCCTGGCGGTCGACAGCGGCGCGGTCGCCGGCACGGTCTACGTGACCGACGGCGCGAAGATCGCGTACCTGAACGCGGCCGGCGGCGGCGGCCCCGCGGCGCCGACGTTCTACTCGCCGGCCACGTGCAATCCGGCGCTCGCGCCGTTCAAGGGC
>SCVU01000308.1 GCA_004296785.1 Planctomycetota bacterium | reverse complement strand
ACGAGTCCGAAGCAGCCGAAGAGCAGGCACTGCAGGCACACCCACAGCCCGAAGGTCTCGACCATCAGCCCGCGCGACAGCGTGAGCGCGACGGGTAGACGCGGTGTGCGCCGCGCGCCGGCCGCTTCCTTCCAGTCGCGCTCGTCGGCGACGCGCGCGAGCGCGACGGACAGCCGACACGCCAGCGGCAGCACGATCGCGAACACGGACACGACGCCCGTGAACTTCACGAACTCGGAATCGTTGCTGAGGATCGAGCTCGGCGCCCACGGCAGCGGGATCGGCAGGCCGACGATCGGATCGAGGATCGCGACGTTGGTGTAGCGCTCGAGCAGCTCGAGCACCGAGCGCAGGCCGAGCAGCGAGAGGTGGATGCTCGGGAAGCACAGGCCGGCGATCCACAGGAACGACGGGCGCAGCGCGGTGCGCAGGCACTTCAGCATCGTCACCGCGCCGTAGCGCAGCCGCCAGCAGTCGCCGGTCTTGCCGATCAGGCTCGAGGGCATCGGCCGTTCATCGTAGCGCGGTGCGGGAGGCGCGCGGAGCGGGTGGATACAGTGGGGGCATGCGGCGCCGTTCGTTCGCAGCACTGCTCGTCGCATTCGCGCTCGCGTCGCTCGCTTGCGCGCGTGCGAGCGGGCGACCGCCGAGCGCAGCGAAACTCACCGCGTCCGCGCTCCCGTCGCTCGTCGGCCGAACGCGCGCCGCGATACTCGCGCAGCACGGGGCGCCGTTGCGGACGGTGCACTGCGCGAAGTTCGCGCGACTCCGGCCGCCGCCCGGACTTCCCGACTGCGCGACGCCGATCGTCGGGCCCGGCCTCGTCTGCCTCTGCGACGGCGACCTCAGCGTCTACTACGACGATCTCACGCGACCGCACGCGCCCGACGAGCGCGGATGCCTCGTGCTCTGGGCGAGCTCGATTCCGCGCGGCGGCGAGATCGCGGGCCTCGGCGCGCTGGTCGTCGGACGTCCCGGCGCCGTGTCCCGTCACGACGCTCGTCGTCTATCCGGGCAACCCCGGCGGGTTCCTGTCGTTCGACTCGGAGCTGATGCTCGACTTCGACGCGAGCGACATCTGCACGAGCGCGGTGGAGCACGTCGACTGAGCGCGCGAAGCACTCAGCTCGGCAGCGCGCCCGTTCCGACCAGCGCCTCGAGCTCCGCGATCTCTTTGGGGATCGCCTCGGTCAGCACCTCGCGTCCCTCGTTCGCGACGAGCACGTCGTCCTCGATGCGCACGCCGAGCCCGCGCCAGCGCCGCTCGACCGTCTCGTCGTCGGGCGCGACGTACAGCCCGGGCTCGACGGTGAGCACCATCCCCGATTCGAGCACGCGCCCCGCGCCGTCGACGTGGTACGCGCCGCAGTCGTGCACGTCGAGCCCGAGCCAGTGGCTCGTGCGGTGCATGTAGAAGCGCTTGTACGTCTCCTTCGCGAGCGCGTCCTCGAGCGGGCCGGCGAGCAGCCCGAGCGCGATCAGTCCGCGCGTCAGTTCGCGCACGGCGTGCTCGTGCACGTCCCAGAACGAGCGGCCCGGCGCGACGAGCTCGATGCACTCCTTCTGCACGCGCAGCACGAGCTCGTACAGCGCGCGCTGCTCGGCGCCGAAGCGACCGCCGACCGGATAGGTGCGCGTGACGTCGCTCGCGTAGCACTCGAACTCGGCGCCTGCGTCGACGAGCAAGAGCTCGCCGTCGCGCAGCTCGGAGGCCTTCTCGACGTAGTGCAGGATGCACGCGTTCTCGCCGGCCGCGACGATGTTCGTGTACGCGGCGCCGCTCGCGCCGCGTCGCATGAACTCGTAGTCGAGCAGCGCGTCGAGCTCGCGCTCGTGCACGCCCGCGCGCGCCGCGCGCATGCACGCGGTGTGCGCGGCGGCGCTGATCGCGGCCGCGCGCCGCATGCACTCGAGCTCGCCGCTCGTCTTGAAAAGGCGCAGTTCGTGCAGCGACAGCGCCGGGTCGACCCACTGCTGCGGCGCGACGGCGCCGTTGCGGATCGTCGGCCGCACGCGCCCGAGCAGCGCGATCACGTGCCGATCGCGCGCCTCGTCGAGCCCCGCGCGGTAGACGAGCCGCTCGTGGCGACGCAGGAGCTCCGGCAGCCGCGACCACAGCTCGCCGATCGGATGCGCGCGGTCGACGCCCAGCGCCGCGGGAGCCGCGGCGACGCCCAGGCGCCGGCCGTTCCAGATCTCCTGCTCGCGCTCGCGCTCGCGCAGGAACAGCACGCTCTTCGTCTCCGGATGCTGCGGCGCGAGCACGAGCACGCTCTCGGGCTCGCCGAAGCCGGTCGCGTGCCAGAAGTCGCTGTCCGGCCGGAAGCGGTGCTCGGCGTCGTGGTTGCGGATGCGCGGCGAGCCGCTGAACAACAGCGCGCAGGCGTTGTCGCGCGCGAGCCGTTCGAGCGCGCGCTCGCGATGGGCGTGGAACAGCGCGCGGCGATCCGATTGCAGCATCGCTACAAGTTACTGCGGATGGGCCGCGAGCCAATAGCGCTCGGCGAGCGAGGCCAGCGCGAGCCACTTCAGGTCGCGTTCGACGTCGGGCAGCGGCTCCTGCGCGCGCAGGTCGATGCGCAGTCCCGCCTCCGACGGCCACGCACCCGCATCGGCGTCCGCGAGCGCGGGCACGGGCGCGACGAGCGCGACGCGCGCGCCGGTCAGCCGCGCGAGCGCCGTCGCGAAGCGAGCGAGCTCCGCGCGGCGCGGATCGTCGCCGTTGCACAGGATCGCGATGCCCGCGCGCGCGACGGAAGCGGGCAGTTGCGCGGGAACGCGCGTCGGCCACGGATTCTCGCGCACTCCGAAGCGTCCCCACAGCGTGTGGCGCTCGTCGCCCGGCTGGATCGAAAGCTCGATCGGCGCGCCACCGGCGACCGCGCGCTCCTCCCAGTCCGCGTAGACCTGCGCGATCGAGAATTGGGCGATCGTCGGCAGCGCGATCGAGACGCGGCACGCGCCGCCGGCGACGTGCGTGACGTCGATCTGCACGCCGTCGAGCTCGAGCGCGACCTCGAGGTCGACCGTCGCGGCGCCGATGCGCAGCCCGCGCACCGCGGTGCGCGACCGCGAGTACGCGCCGGGCGGCGGCGGCATCGCGGGTCGCAGCACGGCGCCGTCCGGCACCGCGATCGGATGCACGGTGTCGCTCGCGGGCACGAGCGGATGTCCGACGAGCAGCGGCGCGAGCGTGCGGCGCGCTTCGAGCAGTCCGAGCCCGCCGCGCGCGTCGGCGGAGGCGACCCAGTGGCGCCACGCATCGTCCCAACGGCCCTGCGCGGCGGCGAGCAGTGCGAGCTCGCCGACGTTGCGCTGCTCGACGAGCAGCGCCCAGCGCTCCCACTCGTCGAGCGACGGGTCGAGGGACGGATCGAAGCGCGAAGGGGCGAACTCGGGCAGCGTGCGGCGGCGCTCCCACGCGTCGTGCACAGCGCCGGGCGGCAGTTCGATCACGAGCTCGGCCGGGGGCGCCGCCGGCGCGGCCGGCGCCGCGGGTGTTTGGACGGCGAGCGCGAGGAGCGAGAGCGCAGCGATCACGCGGGGAGCCTACCCCGCCGCGCGGCTTTGTCCTACCGCTCCGCGCGACTACGCTATCCAGCGCGATGATCGACAAGGACCTGCTCGAGATCCTGGCCTGCCCGCTGACCAAGCAGCCGCTGCGCGAAGCGACGGCCGCCGAGGTCGCCGCGTGGAACGCGCGCATCAAGGCCGGCGGATTGAAGAACGCCGCCGGCAAGCCGGCCGAGCCGTTCGACGCCGCGCTCGTGCGCCAGGACGGCAAGGTCGTCTACGCGATCCGCGATCGGATCCCGGTGCTGTTGCCCGACGAGGGCATCGCGGTCTAGCCGCGCCGCCGTGCTGCTGCGGCACGCGAGCGAGCCCGAGCGCGCGATCCGGCTCGGCTACTGCCTGAACGTGCACGCGGCACGCGACCTCGCCGGCGTGCGCGAGGGATTGCGCGCGATCGCGCGGCCGCTCGCGGATCGACTCGCCGGCGGGGCGCCGTTCGGCGTCGGGATGTACGCACCCGCCGCGGCGATCGAGGAGCTCGATGCGAGCCCGGCGGCGCTCGGCGCGCTCGCGCGCGAGCTCGTCGAACTGCGGCTCGTGCCGTTCACCTGGAACGCGTTCCCGTTCGCGCGCTTCCACGAGCCGGGCTTGAAGCAGCGCGTGTTCGAACCGGGCTGGCACGAGCGCGCGCGACAGGACTACACGCTCGGCGTCGCGCGCGCGGCGGCGGCACTGGCGCGTTCCGTGTCGGACGCACTCGGCAGCGCCGCGCCGGCGCACGTCTCGATCTCGACGCACACCGGTCGCTTCGGCGCGTTCGCGGACGCCGGCGAGCGCGCGGCCGCGCGCGCCGGCTTCGCGCGCGTCGCCGCCGCATGCGCGGAGCTCGGCCTCGCGCAGCGCGTGCCGCTCGTGCTCGCGCTCGAGGCCGAGCCGCGCGCGAACGCGAACGACACGCGCGAGCTCGATGCGTGGCTCGCCGAGCTGCGCGAGCCGCTCGCGCCGGGCTTGCGTAGCTCGCTCGGCTGGTGCCTCGACGCGTGTCACATCGCCGTCGAGTTCGAGGATCCCGCAACCGCGTTCGCGCGCGCCGCGCGCTCGGGCGCGCCAGATCGGAAGAGC
>SCVU01000006.1 GCA_004296785.1 Planctomycetota bacterium | reverse complement strand
CCGCCGCCGCGCGCGCTTCGACGTCCGGCGTCTGCGCGACCAGCGCGCGCTCGACGAACATCTCGATCACGACGTCGGGGCGCAGCTCCTCGACGACGCGCGCGTCCACCTCGGGTGCCCAGTACGCGCGCACGAACGACAGGTGCTCGGCCAGCAGCGGGATCAGCGGAGGCCCGAACGAATCGTGCAACAGCACGGCGCGCGGCAGGCTCGCGTCCTGGTTGACCCACGTGACGCCGCGATTCGGCAGGCGCTCGCCTTCGACGCGCCGCGCGCGCCGCTCGCGCAGCGGGACGACGCGCCGCACGCGCTGCTCGAGCAGGCCGTCCATGTACAAGCGGCCGGCCCAGCTGTCGCCGGGCTCCGGATCGGGCTCGAACGCGAAATCCGACTCGGACCACGGCTGGATGACCGGGAACAGCTCGTGCAGTCGCGCGACGATCGCCATCCCGCCCGCGAGCGCACCGCGCCCGGTCCAATGCGCGCCGAGCGGGAAGTAGATCGAATCCGCCGCGCCGTCCGCGCGGCGCGCGGCCTCCAGCACGGGCAGCAGGTCGAGTACGCGGAGATCGGAATGCGCGCTCAGATGCTCGACGAGCTGCGCGCGCCGGCTCGGGCCGACGCGGTTGTAGCGCGCGGGCACGTGCTCGGGGTACACGCTGAGCTTGTCCGGCACGATCGCGTACACGTAGCGGCTGCCGAGCTTCGCGAAGGAGTCGCGGCGCCGCTCGAGCTCGCGCCGCCACGCGTCGAGCTGCGCCGCGTCGAACGGGCACGCGCCGCGGAAGTTGTCGATCGAGCGGTTGTGCGTCGGGAAGACCCAGCCGCCCTCGCCGAGCATCATCTGCGGCGTCGGGCTGACGCGCAGGCCGAACCACAGCAGCGCGTTGCGCGAGCGCAGCAGCTTGTCGCGCAGACCGAACGAGTCGCCGCACCACAGATCGAAGCTCTTGGGAAAGGCGAGCAGCGCGGCGCGCTCGAAGCGCAACCGCGGCGGCGGCGCGGGCTGGCGCAGCTCGACCTGCACGGAGCGCTTCGCCGCGGGCCGCGCGAACTGGTCGACGAGCGGCGCGCAGATCGCGGCGGCGAACAGCGCGATCAGCGCGACGTCCGCGACGCGCCGCGAAGGGCTCGCGACACGGACGGCGGCGGATGGAGTCGCGCGTTCCATCGCTAGAAGCGGAAGTAGATGAACGGGTTGTAGGTGTCGGCGGACAGCTGCATCGCCGACAGCAGCAGCACGCCCAGCACGAGCGCGACGCCGCCGAGATCCACGGCCCAGCGCAGCAGCGGCGCAGCGCCCGACTCGTCCAGGCGCGCGCGCCAGCCGCGCAGCCACACGAGCCACGGCGTCGACCCGATCGCCCCGGCGACGAGCGCGAGCGCGACGGCCGCGTCGAAGTACAGTCCGACGTGGTGCAGCCCGGGCTGCGCCGCGCCGATGCCGAACAGCGCCGCGCAATAGCTCGTCGCGTGGCCGAGCGACGGGGAGTTGAACAGCACCCAGCCGAGCAGCACGACGAGCCACAGGTACGCGCGCGCGAGCAGCGCCGGCGCGCGCTCGACGACGCTGCCGAATCCGCTGCGCTCGAGCACCAGGAAGCCGCCGTGGAAGAGGCCCCACGCGACGAAGTTCCACGCCGCGCCGTGCCACAGCCCGCACAGGAAGAACACGGCGATCAGGTTCGCGTACGTGCGCAGCTTGCCGCGCCGATTGCCGCCGAGCGGGACGTACACGTAGTCGCGGAACCACGTCGACAGCGAGATGTGCCAGCGCCGCCAGAACTCCGTCACCGAGCGCGCGA
>SCVU01000307.1 GCA_004296785.1 Planctomycetota bacterium | reverse complement strand
TACATCAGGCGCAACTTGTGCTCGCCCGGCAGTTCCGCGAGCCGCTCGACGAGCGCCGGCAGCTCGGCGCCGATGTCGCGCCCCCACGCGGTCAGGTCCTCGGCGACGAGCACGAGCTCGCGCACCCCTTGTTCGACGAGCTCGCGCGCCTCCTGTTCGAGCGCCTCGGGGCGCTTCGAGCGGTGCGGGCCGCGGATCGCGGGGATCGCGCAGAAGCTGCACGTGTGATCGCAGCCGTGGCTGATCCGCAGGTACGCGTACGAGCCCGGCGTCGCGAGCAGCCGCGCGCCCTCGCGCTCGGCACCGGGCCGCTCCGCCGCGAGGTAGCGCGGCACGCCCTCGCCGCGGCCGAGCGCGGCGACGCGCGTGGCGAGCTCGACGCCGTCGGAGATCTCCGCCCACAGGTCGACGTCGGGGAAGCGCTTCTCGAGCGTGTGCTGGTAGCGCGACACGAGGCAGCCCGCGACGACGACCGCGCGCAGCTCGCGCTTCTTCTTGCGCCGCACGAGCCGCCGGATCTGCTGCTCCGACTCCTCGCGCGCCGGCCCGATGAACGAGCACGTGTTCAGCACGACGACGTCGGCCTCGCGCTCGTCACCGCTGACGACGAGGCCGCGCTCCGCGAGTCGCGCGAGCACCACCTCCGAGTCGACGAGGTTGCGCGCGCAACCGAGGTGGACCAGCGAGACGACGGAGGGGCGAACCACGTTGGGGGGAGAGCCGCGGGGCGGACGCGCGCGCTAGATCCGCGCGACGGCCGCGAGCCAGCTCTCGCGATCCATCAGGATATCCCTGCGCGTGCCGCCCATGTACGGCCCGATCAGGCCGAGTTGCTGCAGCTCGTCGAGCATCTCCGTGGCTTGCTTGAAGTCCATGCCGAATTCGCGCTGCAGCATCGACACCGCGACGCGCTGGCGATCGATGAACAGGAGTCCGCATTGGCGCAGCTGCGCGCCGTGCCCGCCGAGCGCGGCATCGGCGTCGTCCGCGGCGGCCGCGGTGGTTTCGGGCTCGACCTCGATCGTCGGCTCCTCGGCGACGATCTCGACGATCGGCTCGGGATCGGTGACGACGCGCAGCTCCTGCGCGACGACCCGCGGGGCCGGCACGAGCTCGCGCTCGGGCAGTTCCGCGGCCGCGGGCTCGCTCGCGGCCGGCTCGCGTTCCGGCGCCGCGCTCGCCGGCGGCGCTTCGCGCGGCGCGGCTTCGCTCTCGCGTGCCTGCTCGCGCTCGGGCATCGGATCGAGCTCGGGTTCCTCCAGCTCGAACAGCGTCGGTTGCTGGACGGGCGCGGGCTTCGCGGATTCGGCGACCTCGACGGGTTCGTCCGCCTCGACCGCCGCCACGGGCTCGAACGTCGCCGAGGTCTGCAGCGCGAGCACTTCCTCCGGCTCCACGGCGGGCGGCGCGGGCTGCGGCGCGCTCGCGCTCGCGCTCGCGACGTCGCCGACGGACGGCGCGAGCGCATCGGTCCCCGCACCGGCGGTGGGCCCCACGTCGCCGGTCCAGTCGAAGCCGCGCTCGGTTTCGGCGCGCGCCTCGGTTTCGGCGTCCGCATCGGCGGACTCGGCCGCGGCGCTGACCGGCTCGACGGGTGAGAGCAGCGCGTCCTGCTCCCACTTCGCCGGCGTCGGGCCGCGCTCTTCGACGCGCGTCTCGGGTTCGAGCTCGCCCGCCTCGGTGATCGACTCCCAGCGCGGGCGCGCCGGCTCGACGAGCGGTTCGACTGCGAGCGGCTCTACCGCGCGATGAGCATCCGCAACTCGAGCTTCAAACTGCGCGGCGCGAGCGCGGAGCGCGTCACGGGCGGGCTCGGCGGTTCGCTCGGCGGTCGATTCGAGTTCGGCTTCGGCGCGGGCGCCGCTTCCGACCCGCGCCCAACCAACCACATGCGCGCCAACAGGCTGCGCGCCGGCGGCGTCGACTTCGGCAACCCCGCCCGGAGCGGATGCACGTGCAATCGGACTTGGGGCTTCGGGGCGGACATCGTCGGTCGAGAGCGGGCGTGTGCCGGCGGGGATCCCGCCGCGCGAGCGCAGCGCGGAGACCTCCTCCGCAGTGCTGCTCGCGATCGGTTGCACGACGGCGCGGTGTCCGAGCGCGGTCGCTTCCGCGGTCGTGACCCCGTCGTCATCGGGCCGACGTGTTAAAGCGTCCAGGTCGCCGCCGGAGTGGACCGAATTCTCCGCGTGCCCGGCGGAGGGTGCGCGGAAGGCGACCCAAGTCGCTGCCAGCACGAGCATTACGCCGGTCGCGAATCCGGCGATGCCGGCCGCGAGCCCGCCCAGCGCGCGCTGGAAGAAGCCGCCGAATTCACCGCCGTGGCCGTTGGTGATCGCCCCGAGCACGAGCGAAAGGCCGAACACCACGCCGAGCAGGCCGACCATCGAACGCGCGAGCGGCGTCGGCTCGCGCCGCGCAACCGCGACCCCGCCGATGCCGGACAGACCGACGGCGAGCACGAGCACGGGCAGCTCGCCCAGCACGTCGATCAGGCGCGCGATCGCGCGCGTCCACGGCCCCGCGTCGGACGCGACGCCCTGACTCATCTTCAGGATGACGCTGACGAGCAGCACGGCTCCGGCGAGCAGGGCCACGACGGCGACGCCGCGCTCGACCGGAGTCGGTGCGCGATTCGATTCACTCTGCATCTTCGTCCTCTTCGTCGAGATCGGGAACCGACGCCTTGCCGTGCGCCTTCTCCCATTGTTCGAGCGTCATCAACACTTCGCGAGCCTTGCTGCCCTTGAACTCACCGAGGATCCGCTCGGCGGTCATCATGTCGATCAACCGCGATGCGCGCGTGTAGCCGACGCCGAGCGCGCGCTGCAGCAGGCTGGCCGAGCCGCGCTTGGTCTTGAGGATCACGCGGACGGCGTCGTCCCACAGCTCGTCCTCCTCCGGATTCATCGGGCCTTCGGCGCCGCCCTCGCTCTTGCCGGCGGCGACCTGCACGAGCTCCTGGCTGAAGTTCGGCGCGGCCTCGCCGCACACGAAGTCGACGAGCTTCTGCAGCTCGTGGTCCTCGACGAGCGCGCCCTGCACGCGGCGGATCTGCGAGGAGGACGGCGGCGTGTACAGCATGTCGCCCTGGCCGAGCAGCTTCTCGGCGCCCGACGAGTCGAGGATCACGCGGCTGTCGATCTTGCTCGCGACCTGGAACGCGATGCGCGTCGGCAGATTGCCCTTGATGACGCCGGTGATCACGTCCGTCGACGGCCGCTGCGTCGCGACGATCACGTGGATGCCGACCGCGCGCGACTTCTGCGCGAGGCGCGTGATCGCCATCTCGGCCTCTTTCTTCGCCGTCATCATCAGGTCGGCCATCTCGTCGACGACCAGCACGATGTACGGCACGTGGCGCGGCGTGCGCTCCTCGTCGAAGTTGTCGCCGAGCTGCTTGCGCAGCTGCTCCTCCGAGAGCGCGTTGTACATCTTGATGTTGCGCACGCCGGCGTTCTTGAAGAGGTCGTAGCGCCCCTCCATCTTCTCGACCGCCCACAGCAGCACCTGCGTCGCGTGCTTCGGGTCGGTGACGACGGGCAGCATCAGGTGCGGCACGCTCGCGAACATCGCGAGCTCGACCTGCTTCGGGTCGATCAGGATCAGCTTCGCGTCGTGCGGCGAGCGCGTGAGCAACAGGCTCGCGAGGATCGTGTTGATGCACACCGACTTGCCCGAGCCGGTCGTACCGGCGATCAGCAAGTGCGGCATCTTCGCGAGGTCCTCGACCATCGGATTGCCCTCGGTGTCCATGCCGAGGAAGAACGGCAGCGCGATCTGCCGCGTGTCGTAGGCCTTCTGCGTGACGAGCTCGCTGATCCGCACGACGCGGCGGCCGGAGTTCGGGACCTCGACGCCGATCGTCGCCTTGCCCGGGATCGGCGCGATGATGCGCACCGACCGCGCGCGCAGCGTCGCGGCGATCTCGCTCGACAACTGCGTGACCTTGTTGAGGCGCGTGCCCTGGCTCACTTCGAGCTCGAACAGCGTGACCGTCGGGCCGACCTTCGCGCCGACGACCTGCGCCTCGACGCGGAACGACGCGAGCGCCTGCTCGAGCCGGCGCGCCTGCGCCTCGATCTGCTTCTCGTCGTCGGCGGTCTGGCGCGTGGGCGGCTCCAACAGCTCCGGCGGCGGGAACTTCCACGGCCCGATCGGCGGCGTCGGCGGCTCGTAGGCGCGCGCGGCGGCCGCTTTCGCGCGGCGCTTCTTGCTCGCGGGCTCGACGGGCTCGACTTCCGCGAGCGCGGCCTCGTCGGCCTTGTCCTCGTCGTCGTCCTCGATGTCCTCGGGCGCGTTGACGAGCGGGCGCACCGGCTGCGCGTCGTCGTCCTCCTCGTCGGGCTCGACGAGCGCCGCGGCCTTCTTGCCCTTCGCGGGCACCGCGGCGGCCGGAACTTCAGCCGCGGGCTCGTCGTCGTCGGACTTCTCGTCGGCGTCGTCGTCGAAGCCGAGCTTGCCCGTCGTCGCCGGCGCCGACTTCGCGCGGCGCGTCGCGGGCTTGAGCTCGGCCGGCGTCTCCGCTTCGAGATCCGCACCGCGCAGGAAGCGCCACAGCGCCGCGAACGTGCGGCGCGTCCAGCCCCACACGGCGGCGACCAGGCTCTCGCCGCGCTTCTCGCGCCGCTCGGCGAGCCAGTCGTTGAGCGCCTTGAGCGCCGGATAGAACGCGAACTCGGTCGCGAGCGCGAAACTCACCAGCGCGGTCGCGAGCAACACGATCCACAGTCCCGGGCGGCCGAACTTGTCGATCAGCACCGCGGTCTCGGGCTGCAGCGCGTCGCCGATCGGACCGACGAGGCGCAGCGCCGCGTAGCCGCCCGGCCCGTACGGCAGGCTGTTGTCGGACTCGACGATGTCGCCGAGGCCGAGCTGCAGCAGCAGCGCGACCGAGAACAGGAACACCGCGCCGCCCGCGACGCGCAGCACGGGCATCGAGAGCTTCTTGCGCGCGAGCAGCACGAGGCCCCAGCTCCCGCCGAGGAAGCACAGCAGGAACGACGCCCAGCCGAGCGCGACGAGCGCGCAGTTCGCGAAGTACGCGCCGACCTTGCCGCACCAGTTCCAGCCGTCCGCGGCCGGATCGCCGACGGGGCGGTAGAACGAGATCAGCGCGAGCAGCAGGAACAGCGAGAACGCGATCAGGCACAGGCCCTTGATCTCGCCCAGGCGCGCCGCGGTCGCATCGTCGAGGTCGCGTCCGAACACGAAGTCGCTGACGAAGCGACCGACGCGCGCGAGGCCGCGCGCTTCGCCGCGCGACTTGCGCTTCG
>SCVU01000306.1 GCA_004296785.1 Planctomycetota bacterium | reverse complement strand
GCAACCGAATGCGACACGACCTGCTTCGCCGACCGCGCAGTCGAGATCGCGCGCGCTGGGACTACGTTGTGCGCGAAATCGCAGCACAGCGCGCTGCGCCTCGCTGTGCTTGCCGCCGGATCGATCCGATGGGTCAACGCCATGCAGAACGGGGTTCCAGCACTAGCGAGTGAGAGCGCGCAGAGCTTCGACGTCTGCGTGGTCGAGGACGACGCGCATGCGTCGCAGCTGATCGTCGAGGCGCTCGCGACCGTGAGCCTGCGCGTGCGTCAGCTCAGTCGGCCCAGCGAACTCTTCGCGCTGTTGCGTTCGAGTTCGGTGCGCTGCGTGGTGGTCGATCTGCGCTTGCCGGAGATGAACGGGATCCAGCTCGTCCGCCGAGTCAGGGATCAGTGCTGCATGATCCCGGCGATCATGGTCAGCGGTTTCGCGACGCCGCGCGTCGTCGTCGATGCGCTGCGGGCCGGCATCCACGATTTCCTCGCCAAGCCCATCGACCCGCAGGAGCTGATCGACGCCGTGCAGGAGGCGCTGCGACTGCAGAGCAACGCGAGCTCCGCGCGCACGCCGGGCGAGACGAACGTCCTCGATTCCCTGACGCCGCTCGAGTTGGAGATCCTGCGCCACGTGTCCGGCGGGTTGGCGAGCAAGGAGATCGCGGCCAAGCTCGGCCGCAGCAAGCGCACGATCGACTATCACCGCGCGACGATTCTGCGGCGCTCGGGAGCGCGCAGCATGGCCTCGCTGGTCGGCGAACTCGCCCGCCGCGGCAGCGCGCCGAGCGCCTAGCAGCGCGATGCGTCGGCGCAGGGCCGCGCCCAGAAAAAATCCCCCCCGCACGCTCGGCTCGTACCGCGCCTT
Organism: Planctomycetota bacterium; assembly: GCA_004296785.1. GTDB lineage: Bacteria > Planctomycetota > UBA1135 > UBA1135 > GW928-bin9. The sequence goes on along the minus strand of SCVU01000306.1, from coordinate 1,110 downwards.
GCGTGCGGGAGGGAAACCCTAGTCAGCAGCAATCAAGTCATACGCAACCACGGCGGGACTCGCGGCGTCGGAGTGGCCTAGGCGGCGAGGCACTGGGAGTACGATTCGACATCGGTCTTGCAGTCGCGCGCGATGCGCAGCACGCGCGCCACGTCCCATTCGTGCGTCGAGCGAAGCTCGAAGCTCTTCAGCGCTTCCTGGATGGCATCGAGCAGGACGGGAGCCTGGTCCGCCGAAGCGACCATCAGGTCGCCCACAGCGGCCGCGAGGTGGATCAGGATCAGTGGATCGGTGGATCCGGCGGCGCGGACTGCGTCGTGGGAGTGGTGCAGCGTGATGATCGTGCGCGCGCTGCTCGGCAGGCACCAGCGCTCGGCCATCACCGCGCCTACCTCGGGGTGCGTGGTGCCGTAGCGGTTGCGCTCCGCCACCAGCAGCGCGTCGGAGTCGGTCGCGCAGCGATCGAGCGCGAGCGCGTAGTACTCGGGGTCGGCCTTGGCGAGTGCGAACGCGCCCAGGTTGTGCAGCATGCCGAGGCACAGCGCCCAGTCCGGCGCGACCTCGAAGCGCTTGTTCTGCGCGGCGAGCGCGCGCGCGAGGGCTCCGGTCCACAGCGAGTGCTTCCACAGCGAGACGAACACCGGCTGCTCGACGCGCAACAGCGTGTGCACCGACGACGCGAGCACCAACGTCGTGAAGCGCGTCGCTCCGACGCGAGTCAGGCACTTGCTGAGCTCGACCTCGTCGTCGAGGCCGCGGAACAGCGGGCTGCGCGCGAACTTGAACAACTCCGCGGCCAGGCCGGGATCCGTTGCCACGCAGTCGAGCACCGACTCGTAGTACTGCGGATCGCCGTTCGGGATCGTCATGAGTCGCGAGACCGACGACGAGAGTAGAGGCAGGTTGCGCTCGAGATTCTTGAGAGCCACCGGGCGAGCGTGCCCGCGCTCACTCACTCTGTTCGCACTTTCGTTCAACTTGTTCACCGTGTTCCGGACTCAACCGATGACGTCGAGCGAGCCCTCGTGGCGCGCCGCGCCCGCGCCGAGCGCGGCCACGCACTGCAACTTGGCCTGGACCTGCGCGACGCGGTACTCGAGCGTCGGCGGC
>SCVU01000305.1 GCA_004296785.1 Planctomycetota bacterium | reverse complement strand
CGCCGCGCAGGACGTCAACGCGCTCGACGTGCTGAACGGCGGGCTGATCGTCGCGGAGCGCGCTGCGCTCGACGTGCTCGCCGAGCGCGTGTCGACGGCCAAGACCAGCCACGTCCCGGCCAAGCAAGCCTAGTCGCGCCCCCGGCCTCCTCAACCGCACACCGCACGCCCAACCGAGCCACGCCGATGACCAGCCTCACCCGCGCCTACGAGATCCTGAAGAAGCCGGTCATCACCGAGAAGGGCAGCGACGACACCGCGACGCGCAACGCGTACCACTTCCGCGTGCCGGTCGACGCGAACAAGGTCGAGATCCGCCAGGCCGTCGAGAAGCTCTTCAAGGTCAAGGTCTCCAAGGTCAACACGCTGCGCGTGATGCCGAAGACGCGCCGCCGCGGCTGGGTCAGCGGCCACTCGCCGGAGTGGAAGAAGGCGATGGTCGTGCTGGCCGAGGGCAACACGATCGACCTGATCTAGGCGCGACCGACCCAGTCGACCCCGCACCCGCGCACGCTTCCCCCGCACGCACCGCACGCACACCCGAGCTCAACGAACTCCGATGGCCATCAAGACCTATCGACCGACGTCCAAGGGCCGCCGCCACGGCACCGTGCTCGATTTCTCCGAGCTCACCGCGAAGGCGCCCGAGGAGAGCCTGTGCGTCTCCATCCCGAGCCACGGCGGTCGCAACAACCACGGCGTGCTGACGATGCGCCACCGCGGGGGCGGCCACCGCCGCATCTACCGCATCATCGACTTCAAGCGCAACAAGGACGGCATCGCGGCCAAGGTCGCGGCGCTCGAGTACGACCCGAACCGCTCGGCCAACATCGCGCTGCTCTACTACAAGGACGGCGAGAAGCGCTACATCCTGGCACCGCTGGACGTCGTCGTCGGCCAGACGCTGATGTCGGGCGCGACCGCCGAGCCGCTGCCGGGCAACAACCTGCCGCTGGCGAACATCCCGGTCGGCGGGATGGTGCACAACATCGAGCTCACGCCCGGTCGCGGCGGCCAGATCTGCCGCACCGCCGGCTCGGCCGCGCAACTCACCGCGCGCGAGGGCGACTACTGCATCGTGCAGATGCCGTCGGGCGAGCTGCGGCGCATCCACGCGTCGTGCCGCGCGACGATCGGCCGCGTCGGCAACACCGACCACCAGAACGTCAGCATGGGCAAGGCCGGTCGCAATCGCCACCGGGGTCGTCGACCGCACGTGCGCGGCACGACGATGAACCCGGTCGACCACCCGCTCGGCGGTGGTGAAGGCCGCACCAAGGGCGGTCGTCACCCGTGCTCGCCGACCGGCGTGCTCGCCAAGGGCGGCAAGACGCGTCGTCCGAACCACCCGACCAATCGCTTCATCCTCCGTCGCCGCAAGTAGCGCGCGACAAGCACTCACAAGACGAACTCACACTAGAGGGCTCGCAAGAGAAACCACGTGGGACGCAGCATCAAGAAGGGACCGTTCGTCGAGCCCAAGCTCGCGAAGAAGGTCGCCAAGATGGCGAAGACCGGCAAGCGGGATCCGATCACGACGTGGTCGCGCCGCTGCACGATTCCGCCCGATTTCATCGGGCACGTGTTCATGGTCCACAACGGCCGCATGCACCTGAAGGTGCAGGTGACCGAGGACATGGTCGGCCACAAGCTCGGCGAGTTCGCGCCCACCCGCGTGTTCCGCGGGCACACGAACAAGAAGGAAGAAGCGAAGCCGGGAGCTGAAGCGTCATGAGCGCCGAGACCGCAGTCGCAGAACAAGCCGAGGTCGCGGTGAGCGGCGAGTACCGCGCGACGCACCGCTACGCGCGGATGCCCGCGCGCAAGGCGCGCCTGATCGCGGACCTGATCCGTGGGATGCCGGTGAACAAGGCGCTCGAGCAGCTCTCGTTCTCGCCCAAGCGCGCCGCCGTCTTCTACCTGAAGGTGCTGAAGTCGGCCGTCGCGAACGCGGGCGC
>SCVU01000039.1 GCA_004296785.1 Planctomycetota bacterium | reverse complement strand
CCGCGCCGATGGCGAGCGTGTCGCCGACGAGCGCGACCGCCTGGCCGAACGTCTGCGCGGGATCGCTGGTCGGCGGCGTCAGCTTCATCTCGAGGTTCCACTCGCCGAGCGCGCTCGCGTACACGTAGACCGCCCCGCGATTCGAGCGCGGCACCGAGCCGTCGTCCTGCGGCGCGCCGATCGCGAGCAGCGAGCCGTCGATCGAAACCGCCGAGCCGTACGCGTCGAACGGATTCGCGTCGCCGGCGGGCGCGACGAGTTTCGCCGCGGGCTCCCACGTGCCGCCGCTCTCGCGCACGAACACGTACGCGGCGCCCGCGAAGTAGTCGGCGTTCGACGGCGGGTTGGCCGGGTGGTTCGGCGCGCCCGCGACGACGATCGAGCGCGAGCTCGCGACCGCGGCGCCGAACATGTCGCCCGCGACGCCGTCGGGCGCGACGAGCTTCTGCAGCAGTCCGCCCGGCGGGGTGCCGATCACGCCGCCGGGGGTCGCGGGTTGCTTCGGTTCTCGCTCCTGCGCCGCGAGTGCGGAGCACGCGAGCGCCGCCGCGACGGCGATGCGCGCGGCGCGGACGTGCGAGTTCGCGCGAAGCGGGTGAGCGGAATGAGACGGGCCGGCGAGTCGGTCGTTCATCGCGGCGAGCTTAGCCGATTCCGGCGCGAACGCGGTCGGCTCGACTCCGCACGGCGACGCGCGTCAGCGCGCGCCCATGCGCTCGAGTACGCCGGTCTCCGCCATCAGCCGCTCGACCTCGCCCGGATCGCGCGGACACTCGCGCGTCAGCACGTCGCAACCGGTCTCGGTGACGACGACGACGTCCTCGATGCGGATGCCGATGCCCGTCTCCTCGTCGTACAGACCCGGCTCGACGACGAACGTCACGCCCGGCTCGAGCGGCTTGCCGAAGTCGCCGACGTCGTGCACCTCGAGGCCGACGAAGTGGCTGACGCCGTGCTTCGTGAAATTCTTGAAACCGCGCGCGGCGAGCACCTCGGCGCACGCCTTCTCGACGTCGCGCAGCTTCGCGCCCGGCTTGATCACCGCGATGCCGGCCTCCTGCGACGCGCGCACCGCCTCGTACATCTCGAGCTGGCGCGCCGTGAACTTCCCGTCGACCGGCCACGAGCGCGTGATGTCGGTCACGTAGTGGTCGAGCTCGGGGCCGAAGTCGATCAGCATCATCTCGCCCGCGCCGAGCCTGCGGTGCTGCCCGGAGTAGTGAAGCACGCACGAATTGGGGCCCGAGCCCGTGATCGGCTGGTAGCCCGGCCCGTCGGCGCCTTCGCGCTGCTGCACGAAGCTCATCAGCGCGCCGAGGTCGCCCTCGTAGATGCCGGCTTGCGTCGAGCGGATCGCTTCCATCATCGCGATCGCGCCGGCGCGGCACGAGCGGCGCAGCGCGTCGACCTCCTCGGGCTGCTTGATGCGGCGCAGCTCGCTGAGCTCGCCGGCCATGTCCTTCGGCTCCGCGCCGAGCTTCTCGAGCTGCTCCTTCAGCACCTTCTCGCGGCTCGTGCGGCCGTCGAGCGGATCCTTCGCCTGCGCACTGTCGAACGGCCACGCGCGGTCGACCGCGCCGGAGATGTCGACCGTCGGATGCATGCTGATCCACACGCGCTTCTCGCGCGCGACGGATTCCTTGACGACGGCGACGAGCGTGTCGTTCTCGCGCACGTCGGTGAAGCCGGCGAGCTCGGCGACCCACGCGTCGCGACTGTCCCACTTCTCGCCTTCCCAGCTCTCGTTGCGCTTGTCGGGGCGCGGGAGGAACAGGATCTCCTCGCCGCTCTCGCAGTTCATCAGCAGCGCGACGTTCGGCGTCTCGATGCCGGTCAGGTACCAGAACACCTTGTCCTGGCGGAACGCGGTGTAGTCGCGCGTGTCGGGCAGGCCGCGCACGAGCACCCAGCCCTTCTTCAGTTGCTTGCGCAGCTCGGCGCGACGACCGGCGTGGAACGCCTTGCCGAGCCCGCAGTACGGGGCACCGTTCGCGGCGCGCGCCATGTTCGACGCGCCATCGTCCGGCCGCTTCGCGTCGGGAGCGCGCGTGTCGGCGAGCGGAATCGAAGCGGAGTTCAGTGCGAGGAGCAGGCTGAGGAGCGGCATGGCGGGGTCACCTTAACACCGCTACGCCGCCGCGGGGGTAAGAGTTGGCGCAGCGGCCGTAGCGCGCGCGAATCGCGCGTCAGAACGACGCGTCGAGCAGCGCGGCGAGCCGATGCGCGCCGAGCTGGAGCGCGCCTTGCGCGTCGATCGTCGCCGCTTGCAGGTGCACGAGCGTGACTTCGATGCCTGCGCCCTGATCGGGCACGGTGAACGGGATCGACACGCTCGCGCTCGCGCCGAGCACGCCGAGCGGCAACACGGTGAGCGGCGCGCCGATGAGCGCGGTGCCGAGCCAGCTCGGGTTCGACGTGTACGCGAAGCTCGGCGCGACGAGCAGCAGCGCGAGGGCGCCGGTCGCACCGGAGATCTCGAGCGTGCCCGCTTCGCCTTCGCGCAGCGGCTTCACGCCGACCTGGCTCGGCGCGCTGACGGCGAGCTCGACCGGCGCGATCGCGAACTGGCTCACGCTGCTGCTCGCGTCGCTCTTGATGCTCGACCACGTATCCGGCAGATAGTCGGAAGACGCGAGGCACGCGACGAGCTCCAGAGTACTCGCCGCGTGCACGGAGAGCGGAACGGCCGGAGACCCGATCCCGAACGGCCCGGATCCGCTGCCGCCCGGGCTCCCGAAGAACCGACTCGCCGATGCGTGCACGGTGCTCGCGCTCGAGTAGCAACCGACTGCACCGCTGCCGCCCGAGCACGGACCCGGATCGCAGCCGCCGCCGGGACCGCCGAGCACGACGCAGGCGTGGAGCGTGACCTTCGACTCGCCGATCGAAAGGCCGGCCCCTCCCGCGCCGCCCGAATCGAATGGATCGCTCGTGTGCGAGAGATGGCCGCCGTGGCCGCCGCGGGCCTCGCATCCGACGAGCGTCACGGCGTCGCTGCGCGTGATCACCGCAGCGGCGCCCGCCGGGGCGTCCCACCCGCCGCCTCCGAAACCGCCGTCGACCTTGCAGCCTTCGAGCAACACGGAACCAGCGCAGTCCGTGATGCGCAGCGCCGCCTTGCCCGCGCTGCCGATCACGTGCATGCCTTGCATCGAGAACGACGCGGAGGCGGGCAACGCTTCGATCTTGACGCTCCCCGTGATCAGCACGGGACCGCCCGAATCGCTCGCGATCGCGATCGACTTGCCGTGCACCGCCACGTGCTCGGCATAGGTGCCCGGCTTCACGAGCAGGACGTCGCCGTCAGCAGCCGCGGCGACGGCGGCCGAGATCGACTTGAAGTCGACGCCCGGGCCGGGCTGCGTCGCGACGACGTGGACTTGCGATGCGAGCGCCGGCGTGTCGAGCACCAGCGCGGCGACGATGGCTGCGATGGCGAGCGCGCGCATCGCCTCAGTCTAGCCGCGCGTTCAGATCCCGAGGGTCAGCGCCGCGAACACGCCCCACAGCGGCTCGTCGTCGCCAAAGACGCGCTCGATCCCGCCGCCGGGCAACAGCACAGACGCACCGAGTTCGAGCCGCGCGTTCCACTGCTGCGTCGGCCGCCACTCGGCGCCCGCCCACAGCTCCCAACCGATCTCGCGATCCATCGAATCGAGCTGCAGCAGCGTCTCCAGGCTGTCGGTCTGGTCGAACGAGAGCCACGACAGCCCCGCCGACGCGCGCAGCGACTCGTCCGCGTTCCACGCCGCCGACGCGCCGAGCAGATCGAGCCCGGGATTCACGAAACCCTGGTGCCCTTCGTTCTGCGACGGCGACAGATCCGGCAGCGGGCTCCACTCGCTCTTCAGCTTCGTGCCGACGAGCTTCCACGCATGGCGCGCCCAGAACGACGAGCCGGCGCCCGCAAAGCGCGGCGCGTCGAGGATCGCGTCGAAGCCGCCGCCCTTCTTGTCGTTCGCATCCGAATCGCCCGACGCGTGCAACGCGCTCAACGCGAAGCGGAACGGGCCGCGCGTCGTGCCGAGCTCGAGCGCGGCGAGTCGCGCGTCGATGTCGACCTCACGCGCGGCGATCGGATTCGCTTCGTCGCTGCCGTAGACCTGATAGACGGCGTGCGAGATGTCCCAGTGCTCGTCGAGCTGGCCCTCGCCGGCCCAACCGAGATAGATCGAATCGACGTCGCCGCTCTGTGCGGCGCCGAACGGCGGCGGCGCGACCGGGAAGCCGTCCTCGTCGACGTGTTCGTCGCGCGAGTCGGCCGACCAGTGCAGCGAGAACTCGGTCGCGTAACCGACGCGCTCGCCGACGAACGGGATCCAGTCGTCGCGGTGCACGCGTGCGACGGCGACGAGCTGCTCGCGCGAATTGTCGACCTCGAGCAGCCCGGTCTCGGTGTCGCGATCGCGCCGATCGAACAGCGCGAGCGTCCAGCTCCAGCGCGCATCGTTCGCGCCGTCGACGAGCAAACCGAGGTTCGAGTCGTCGTAGACGAAGCCGCGGAAATCGCTGCGCAGCGGCTGCACGCCGACGCGCGCGCTCCAGCGCGTCTGGGCATCGTGCGGCGTGAGCACGTGCTCGAACCACGCTTCTTCGAGGCCGAACGCGCCCTCGCCGCGGTCCTCGCCTTCGAGCAGGTCGGGGCTGAGCACGCCCGGCTCGCCGACCTCGTCGAGCTGCCGCGCGGCGGCGAGCGCGACGCGCGCGCGCCAGATCGACCACGGCGTGCCGTGCTCGAGCTGCCACGCGTCGGCGACGATCGCCGCGTCGAGTCGCGCGCGCGACTGGCCGTCGGAGCCGAAGAACTTCGCGCTCGGACCCGGCGTGCCGCTCGAGGTCGGCACGCTGAACTCGTCGAGCTCGGCGCGCGCGAAGGCCTGCACGCGGAAGTACAGATCGCCGTCGTCGCTCCACGGCGCGCTGCCGCGCAGCTTGTCCCACGTCGACGCCTGCGCGCCGAGCGGGAGCGACGGCGGCGGTTGGCTCCACGCATCGCGCATCCGGCGCACCGGATCGCCGGTCGGCGCGGGAGCGAACACGAGGCTCTGCGCGTGCACGCTCGGTTCCGCTGCGGATGCGGCGGGCAACTCCTGCGGCGCGGACTGCGGCGCGGGAGCTGACTCGGGTGCGGATTGCGCCGATTCCGGCGCTGCCTGCGGCGCGGGCGCTGACGCCGGCGTTTCGGTGGTCTGCGCCGCGAGCGACGCCGCGGCGAGCGCAAGGACCGCGAGTACGAGGTTCGGAGGAGTCATGCTCGGCTCGGGAGAGTAATGTTTTCTTGGCAGCCCGCCGATCCCCCGCTCCTCGAAAGCTCGCCATGCTCTCTCGCTCGCACCATTTCCTCCGTCTCGCCGCGTCGACCGGCACCATCGCGTTCACACTGCTCGCCTCGTGCGGCAGCGGTTCGAGCTCGCCGCAGTTGTCCAGTTCCACGACGTTCTCGCCGCAGGACCCCGTCGCCGACGTGCTGACGAGCGCCGACGTCGACGCGATCGTCGAGGCCGCCGCCGAAGCGACCGACTCGTCCGACCTCGCGGTCGCGGTCGTCGACCGCATCGGCAACGTGCTGCGCGTGTGGAACCGCGACCCGGCCTCGGCGCTCGGCGACTACGACAACGAGATCGCGGTCGCGCTCGCGCGCACCGCCGCGCTGTCGAGCACGAGCCAGTCGGTGCTCGCATCGCGCTCGCTGCAGTTCGCGTCGGCGCACCACTACCCGGTGCAGTTCGACGAGCAGAGCTTCGTCGTGCCGTTCGACGTCAACGCGACGGTCGAGACGTGGGACGTCGGCGGTCTCGTCAACACGGCGGCCGGCCCGTTCTGGCAGATCGACACCGCATGCCGCGGCGCCGCGCTCGCGACCAATGCGACGACGCCGCCGGTCGCGTACGCGGTCGGCAAGGACATCCCGCGCTGGACGAATCCCGACGGCTCGGTGCCGTCGCCCGGCATCACGCCGACGCCGGGCGGACTGCCGCTGTACAAGCGCACGCTCGACGCGATCGGCTCGCCGGGCGCGAGCGTCGTCGAGCGC
>SCVU01000304.1 GCA_004296785.1 Planctomycetota bacterium | reverse complement strand
TCGTGCTCGATGGCGACGACGTGCGCGCGAGCGCGTCGGCGGCGCAGCGACTCGAGCAGGGCTGGCACCCGCTGCGCATCCGCTGGCTGCGCACCCGCGCCGGCGACGCGCTGTCGCTCGCGCTGGAGTCCGAAAGCGGCGCAGCGACTCCGCTCGCGTTCGGGCACTGACCCGATGCGCGTCACCGAACCTTTCGCACCGCGCGAGCGCCGCTTCGCCGAGGTGCTCGAGCTCGCCGGTTACCGACTCAAGCTCTACACGGTCCGCTACGCCGACCGCGAGCTGTCGAACGCCGCGCTCGACTACGCGCTCAGCGCCGCCGGCGCGCTGCTGCCGCAGCCCGCGGCGACCGACACGCGCCCAGGCCTCGGCTTCGCGATCCACCACGCCGGCCGCGGGATGGACTTCTTCGTGCTCGCGTGGTGGGACGAGGAGAACGAGCTGTGCATCCGCGTGCTCGCGCGCGCGCAGAACGACGTCCGCGAGTGGCGCGAGGTCCGCTACCACGCGGTGGGCTGCGTGTGGGACGTCGAGATCATCGCGTTCGAGCGCGATGCGTACGTCGCGACGGTGCTCGCCCGCGCCGGCGAGCCGGACCTCGCCGCGTACCTGCGGATGCGCCTGGGCTGAGACCAGCGCGGGTCAGCGCAGCGCCGCGAGATAGGCGAGCAGCGCCGCAGCTTCCGCGTCGGGCAGCGACTCGAGCTGGCCGTCGGGCATCGCGGACAGGCTCGTGATCTCGGCGCTCGCGATGTCGGCGCGCGGAATCGCGAGGTCGTCCAAACCAACTCGGCGCAGCACGACCTCGCGCTCGTCGCGGCGCACGACGATGCCGGTGAGGTCGTCGCCGGCGCGCGTGCGAATGCGCCACTGCCGATAGCCGCCTTCGACGGCGCGCGATGGATACAGGATCGCGGCGAGCAAGCCGTCCGCGCTGCGCAGGCCCGCGCCGTCGAGCGGCGGTGCGAGCGTGCCGCCCTTCCCACCGACCGCGTGACACGTCATGCACGTGCGCTCGAACACCGGACGCCCGGCGAGCGCATCGCCGCCGCCGCGCAGCAGCGCCGCGTACTTGTCCCAACGCGCGCGCGCCTGCGCCGCGCGCTCGGGCGACAGCACGGGCGGACCGGAGTGCGTGCGCACGATCTCCGCGCGACCGCGGCGGAGACCGAGTAGCTCCGCGGACATCGGCTGCGCGACCGCCGACTCCTGCGCGAGCTCAGCCTCGTCGAGCGCGCGATCCCAACTGCGCCAGCCGGTGAGCAAGCCGAACGTGCCTTCGGGCGGCGTCGTCGCGCCGATGTCGAGTCCGTCGAAGCGCGAGGTGCACGGCTTCGCGCCGGTCGCCGAGAGCTCGCCGTCGACGTAGACGCGCGCGATTCCCGTGGCGTCGCGCGTGAACGCGACGTGCGTCCAGCGGTCGGGCTCTACCGCGCGCGCGGCGATCACGACGTCGCCGATCTGTGGCCCCGCGTAGAAGCGCGGCCGGCCGTCGGCGAAGTTGAAATCGGCGCTGCCGCGGCGGCCGAGGATTCCGTCGGCGTTCGTGATCGGTTCTGGGAGGCGCACCCACGCGGCGATCGTGAACGGTCCGTCGAGCACGAGATCCGTATCGATGCGATCGAGGTCGCCTCCGTAGAACGCGACGACATGGGCCGCGTCGCGTTGCAGAGCCGCAGCGATGCGCGCGAGGGCCGCGCTCTTGTCGAAGTCATAGTCCTGCAGTCGCGCGAGATGCTCGGCATCGATGCGCGCCTCGTCGATCGTGCCCTCGTCGAGCGCCTCGATCAGGCGCCACGGACCCGCCATGTTCGAAAGCGCGTCGATCGCGATTCGCGCGAGCGGGTCGGGCAGCGACGCGGCGCATTGCACGAGGGCGCTTGCGCACTCTTCACTGCCTTGCATCGCGACGAGCGCCTGCAGCGCCTCGCGCTGCAGCGACTCGCCGGGCAACGCGTCGAGCGCGTAGCGCAGGCACAGCTCCGGAGTCGCGGCGCCGAGCTCGGTCAGTGTTCTCAACAACTCGACGCGCTGCGCGGAGCCCGGCGGCTCGCGCCACGCGAGCGTGGTGAGTTCCGGCGCGAGCTCGCCCAGGCGCAGCTTGCGAGCCGCGCGCAGCATCTGAGGCGTGCCGCGCACGGCGTCGCCCCACGCGGCGCGCAGAGGCACTTCGCGCGGCACCACGGTCGCGGCGAGTGCGCGCTCGACGAGTGCATCGCGCGACTCGGCGCGGCCGAGTGCCGTGCGCACGGCGTCTGCGAGCGCGGCTTCCGTCGGCTCGGCCCAGTGCGCGATGAGCAACCGATCGATCTCCTCGGCACGCGGCGGGCGCGCGAGCTCGGGCCACAGCGCCGCGAGCGCGTGCGCCGATTCGCGGTCGGGCAGCGCGAGCGCCGCGAACGCGCGCGCCTCTGCGCTGCCTCGATCGAGCCGCGCGTGCGCGTGCTCGAGCACGGCGCGCGCCTGGCTCGCGATGAACTGCCGGTATGCGCCGAGCGGATTCACGGTGCGATCCGCGGCAGCGGCCGCGCCGATCTCCGCGATCCGCTCGATCTCCGCCGGCGACAGCGCGTCGCGTGTCGCGAAGACGCGCAGCGCCGCCAGCGCGACGCGCGGCTCGTACGCACCGACGAGGTTCAGCGCGGTACTGCGCTGCCTGTCGCGCGCGAGCGGCTCGCACAACCGCGCGGCCTCCGCTTGTAGTGCTGCGTCCCAGTGCATCGAGAACCGCAGCGGCAGCTCGTTCACAGCACCGCCCAGCGCATCGACCGACCAGCTCGCGAGCAGGCGCTGCTCGACGGTCGCCTTCGGATCCTCGGCGAGCTCGAAGAGCGCCGGCGCCTGCGCGAGCGTGCCGCGCAACTCGAGCTCGCGCCACGCCGCGCGCTTCTCGAAGCGCGTACCGTCGAGGAGGAAGCCCGGCAGCTCGGCGGCGGGTGCGCGCGCGACGTCGCGCGGTCGCACCGGCACGTGCTCGCTCGGCCGCACGCGCCAGATCCGACCGCGCTGCTTGTCGCGCCGCGGATCGCTGCGCGGCACCTCGTTGTGCGAGATGATCTCGTTGTACCAGTCGACGATGTACAAGCAGCCGTCGGGCCCGTTGTGCACCGCGATCGGCCGAAACCACGGATCCTTCGACACGAGCAGGTCCGGCCCGCGCTCGAGCCGCCAGATGCCGCCGCCCTCGTGCGCGCGGATCGACTGCAGCGAGTTCGCGATCGGATTCGCGACCGCGAAGGTCTGATCGCCGGGGCCGTCGGGCTCGAGCGCAAACGGCGGCCCGAGCTCGGCGAGCCCCGACAGACCGGTACCGCCCATCTGGAACGGCGCGAGCTCCGGTTGCCACGGCGCGTGCGCGTGCGGCTTGTCGTCGCCGATCCCCTTGTACGCCGCGCCGTGGAACAGCGGCATCAGCGGCATGCCGAGATCGTTCGCCTCCTGGATCCACATCTGCCCGCGCGCGTCGAGCACGAGTCCCCAGATGTTGTTCGGCCCCCAGCACACGATCTCGAAATCGCGGCCGCCCTCGCGAAGGCGCGCGAGCTTGCAGAGGTCGAAGCGCACCTCGCGGCCGTCGCTGCCGCGCACCTTCGAGTAGTTGAACGCGCCCTGCGCGACGTAGATCCACTCGCCGGGCCCGCGCATCAAGCGGTGCGGCAACAGATGGCTGTCCTCGATGCCGAAACCCGACAGCCACACCTCGCGCGCATCGGCACGGCCATCGCCATCGGTGTCGCGCAGGAACAGGAGCTCCGGCCCGTGCCCGACGAGCGCGCCGTCGCGCCACGGCAGGATCGCGAGCGGCTGGAACAATCCGTCGGCGTACACGCGCGGCGCGCGCGGCTCCTTCGACCACACGTCGTCGAACACGAGCACGCGGTCGCCCCCGCCGCCCTTGTACTTGTCCGCCGCGTCCGCGCGCTCGTTGCCGTCGTACGGGTACTCGGTCGCGGTGATCGCCCACATCCGCGCGGAGTCGTCGAACGCGATGTCGACGACCTTCGGCGCCCCGGGTTCGCTCGCGACGAGCTCGGCCGCGAGACCCGGCGCGAGCTCGAAGCGCGCGAGCTCGTCCGCCGGCTCGAGCGGCAGCGGTCGCTGCTGCGCCGCGAGCGCGGACGCGACGGCGACGAGCGCGCCGAGGCCCAGTGCGCGTTGCGGCGGGAGCACGCGGCCATGCTGCGGCGCACGCGCGGCGCTGGCAAGGTCGCGCTCGAGGCCGGTTCCTTGAAACGAATGCGCGCGCGCGGGTACGGCACGCGAGCGTGCCGCGCACGGCTGACACTCCCCGACCCCCGCGCAATCCGCAATTCCGAGTATCCTGACAGGAGTTCTTCACTGGGGAGAATCCATGCACCGATCGCCTCGCTCGCCCGATCGGGATCCTGAACACGCCGCACCCGCCACGCCCTTGCCGGCCCCCGCTCGCGTGCGCGCGGGCGAGGCGTCGTTCTACGCTCCCGCGCCGACGCCCGCGCAGCGGCTCGCCGCGTGGCTGCCGGGCACGCCGTCGGACTGGGTCGCCTGGCTGTGCATCGGAGTCGCGCTGCGCCTCGCGCTGCTGCCGCTCGCGACGCACCCGGACATGCTCGCGGTCTACTACCGCGTGAACATGATGGAGCGCGGCACGGCCGCGCTGGTCGACCATCCGCTGCAGACGCTGCCGATGGCGCTGCACCGCGCGTGGGTCTGGCTGCTCGGCTTGCCGACGCCCAATCTCGACGGCCTGCCGTGGCCGGCCGCGACGACGCGCGAGGTGCTCGAGAACACGGCGCGCGCGCTCGCGTCGCCCGCGGCGCTCGGCTGGGTCGCGCTGTGGAAGCTGCCGTACCTGCTCGCCGATCTCGCCTGCGGTTTCGTCGTCGCGCGCGTCGCCGACGTCCAGTGGCGCCGTCGCGCGTTCGCGCTGTGGATGCTGCACCCGATCGTGCTGTTCGCCGGGCTGTGCCTCGGCAAGTACGAGTGCTGGATGCTGCTGCCGCTCCTGCTCGGGTTGCACGCGATCCAGCGCCGGCGGCTGTTGCGCGGCTTCCTGTGGATCGGGATCGCGGTCGCGATGCGCTTGTACCCGGCGATCCTGCTCGCTCCGCTGCTGCTCGCCGCGACGCCGAGCACGGCGCTGCGCGTGCGCCTCGCGTTCCTCGGCCTGCTGCCGACGGCGACCTCGGTCGCCTGCGGCTGCACGTCGTCGCCGGTCGTGCGCCTCGCGCTGATCGCCGCCGCGTTCGGCGCCGCGTGGCTGACGCGGCGGCGCGCGTCGTGGCTGCCGCTGCTCGTCGGCGGCGCGTTCGCGTGCATCGCGGCGCTCGTCGTGATCGGGCCGCGCATGTTGTCCGGCATCCGCGAGCAGGACGCGCAGCTCGGCGCACTCTCGCACCACGGCTCGTTCTTCGCGCGCACGGGGCTCGGCAGCGAGAACCCGATCCTGCTGTTCGTCGTCGGCTACGCGGCGGTGTGCCTGTGGGCGCAGCGGCGCGCGGTCGCGCGCGCGGCGACCGAGGGTCCGTTCCAGGACGTGCTGGGCGCGGGGATGCTGACCGCGCTGTGCTTCTGCACGTTCTCGTGGTTCAACCCGCAGTACACGGTGCTGCTCGTGCCGTTCGCGGTGCTCGTCGCGCCGAGCGTGCCCGATGGTTTGCCGGCGCACGCGCTGCAGGTGCTCGGCGTGTTGCTGTGCGTGCTCGGCTGGCGCGAGGGCATGACGACGCTGCACCTCGCGCTGCCGCTCGCGCCGGAGCCGCTGGCGTGGACGCAGGGACACCTCGAGGTGCTCGGCGCGTCGATCGCGGGCTTCGACATCAAGTCGGTCGGGCGCACGCTGATCGCGGCGGGCTCGCTGTGGATGGCGTGGGACTTCGTGCGGCGCCACGCGCGCGCCCGATCGCTCGGCGGAGCCGGTGCGTGGTTCGCGTGCGCCGCGCTCGCGTGGCCGCTGTTGATCGGCGGCGCGTGCTGGATCGCGCTCCGCGGCGACGGCTTGCGCCCGCTCGGCGAGCCGCAACTGCTCGAGGAGGGCTGGGCCGCGACGGTGCACCCCGAGGCGATCGAGCTCGAGACCGGCGCGAACGCGCCGAACCTGCTCGAGATCCAGCCGACGAAGCTGAAGGAGCTCGCGGCGATCGACGGTCTGCACGTGACGATCGAGCCGGCGGAGGGCGCGGGCGAGGTCCGCGAGCTGTGGCTGCCGCAGACGGAGATCGTCGATCCGGATCGCGACGAGCTCGTGCGCATTTCGCTCGAGGGCGCGGATCTGGAGCCGAACCAGCGCTATCGGATCGGGTTGCTCGACGAGCGGCGCGGCAGCGTGCCGGGCGCCGTCGTGCAGCAACTCGCCGTCGTGCCGGCGGAACGCCTGCGCGCGTTGCTCGGGCAATCGCTGCGCTCGCGTTGGGAAGCCGCGGGCGCGTTCGCGTGGTCGTGGGCGGCCGTGCTCGCGCTGCTCGTCGGCGCGGCGGGGTTCCTCACGTGGCGGCGCTGGCGCTGACGCGAGTCGCGCCGCGCTCGTCGCTCACACGTCGCAGATCCGCGCCGCCTGCGCGAGCGACTCGATCGGGTCGCGGCGCGGGATGAACTCCTGCCCGAGATAGCCCGTGAACCCGGTGTCGACGATCGCGCGGCAGATCGCGCCGTAGTTCAGCTCTTGCGTGTCGTCGATCTCCGCGCGACCCGGCACGCCGCCGGTGTGGTAGTGCGCGATCGCGTCCTTGTGGTCGCGCAGCGTGCGGATCACGTCGCCTTCCATGATCTGCATGTGATAGATGTCGTAGAGCAGCTTGAAGCGCGGCGAACCGACGCGCTTGACGAGCTCGGCCCCCCACGGCGTGCGATCGCACTGGTAGTCGCCGTGGTCGACCTTGGAGTTCAACAGCTCCATGATCACGGTCACGCCGAGCTCCTCGGCCAGCGGCGTGATCTTGCGCAGTCCCTCGGCGCACAGCTCGAGCCCGACCGAATCGGCTTGGCCCTCGCGGTTGCCCGAGAACACGATCATCTGCGGGATGCCCGCGGCCTTGACGAGCGGCAAGAGGCGCTTCGACTCCGCGACGAGCTTCTCGTGGTGCTCGCGGCGGTTCCAACCCTTCGCGATCGAACCCGGGCCGTTCGCGACCGCGCACGCGAGGCCGTGCTTGGCCGCCGTCGCCCACTCGTTCTCGGAGAGGAGCTCGACCGAGGCGTAGCCGAGCGCCGCCGCGCTCTTGCACAGCGAGTCGAGCTCGATGCCGCCGTAGCACCAGCGCGCGATCGACTGCTTGAGTCGGCCCTTGGTGATCGCGCGTGCGCCGCTCGGCGCGGCAGCGGCCTGCTGGCGCGCGAGCGCGGCGCGCGCGGGCGATGCGAGCGCCGCGGCGAAGGCGGCGGAGAGCGCGGAAGTGCCGAGGAAGCTGCGTCGATCCATGCGCGTGCTCCGTTCAGACCAGCGGGGTGCGGCCGGGGACGGCGACGTCGGCGACCGGCAGCGCGCCGAGCTCGTAGCGCGCCGGTGCGAGATCGAGCTTCGAGCGGCGCGCGAAGTCCCAGCTCACCGACTTGCCGGTGTAGGCGGACATCCGCCCCATCACGGCCATCAGCGTCGAGTGCGCGACCTGGCGCGCTTCGTTGACCGGCTTCGACGAAGCGATCGCGCGCTGCAGATCGACGTGCTCCTGCACGTACGGATTGTGCGAGCCGCTGAAGCGCCACGGCTTGGGCCCGCTGATCTCGGCGAAGCCCGAGCGCAGCGTGCACGTGCCCTGCGTGCCGATCAGCACTTCCTCGACCGCGCTGTCGCTGCCGTCGATTTGCCGACACTGGCTCGACGCGAGCACGTTGCCCGGGAACTGGTACTCGATCGCGAAGTGGTCGTAGATGCAGCCGTACTCGGGCTGCGTGCGGACCTGCCGGCCGCCGAGGCCGCGCGCGGCGAGCGGATCGACGCCGGCGAGATGGAGCTCGACGTCCGGGTTCGCCTGCACGCCGAGCGCCCAGCGCACGACGTCGAGGTTGTGCACGTGCTGCTCGACGATGTGATCGCCCGACGTCCACGTGAAGTACAGCCAGTTGCGCAACTGCCATTCGACGTCGGACCACTCGGCGACGCGCGGCTTGACCCACAGCCCGCCCTGGTTCCACGAGCAGCGCGCCGCGACGATGCGGCCGATGTCGCCGGCGCGGATGCGCTGCATCGCTTCGAGGTAGCACTGCTCGTGGCGGCGCTGCGTGCCCGCGACGATCGAGAGCGCGTGCGCGTCGGCGGCGTCGGCCGCGGCGAGCACCGTGCGGATGCCGGCGGGATCGACGCCCGCGGGCTTCTCCATGAACGCGTGCTTGCGCGCGTCGATCGCCGCGGCGAGGTGGATCGGCCGGAAGTGCGGGCAGGTCGCGAGCACGACGACGTCGACCGGCGCCGCGACGACCTTCTTGTACGCGTCGAGCCCGGCGTGGCAGTCGGCGTCGCGCGCGGTCACGTGCGCGGCGACGCCGTTCTCGTCCTTGGCGAGCTCGTCGCGGCACGACTTCACGCGATCGGCGAACGCGTCGGCGAGCGCGGCGATCTTGATCGTCGCGCCCGAATCGGCGGCGGCCTGCACCGCGTTGATCGCGGCGCCGGTGCCGCGGCCGCCGCAGCCGATCACGCCGACGCGCAGCTCCGAAGCGCGCCGCACCTCGGGGAACTTCAGGATCGCCGGCGCCGCGATCAGCGCGGCCGACGACTGCAGGACTTCGCGACGCGTGGAGAGCTTGGTCATCGTTGGTCTCGCGTGCTCGTCAGAGCTTCAGGATGCGGTCCATCTTCTCGGCGATCGCCTTCATCCGCTTGCGATCCCCGCCCGCCGTCTCGGCGGTCCACCAGTTCACGTCCGCAGCGCGCGTGTAGCCGATCTCGTCGAGCGCCTTCATCACCTCGGGCCAACCGGCGTCGCCGTCGAGCAGGTCGGCGTCGAAACCCTTCCACTTGCCGTGCTTGTCGGACAGCTCGCGCGAGTAGTCCTTCACGTGCAGCTTCGCGATCCTGGACCCGAGGATGCGGATCCACTGCTCGGGCCACCCGTAGTGGATCACGTTGCCGATGTCGAAGTGGAAGCGCACCCACGGGCTCTCGAACTCGTCGACGTAGCGCGCGGCCTCGAGCGGCGAGAGCAGGAACGAGTTCCAGACGTTCTCGATCGCGATCGCGACCTTGCAGCGCGCGGCGGTCGGCAGGCACGCGCGGATGCACTCCTGCGACAGCTTCCACGCCTCGTCGTACGGTCGGCGTTGATCGACGACGCACGGCACGAGCAGCACGCTCGTCGAGCCGTACGCGGCGCCGTCCTCGAGCGCCGTGTTCAGTGCGTCGATCGCGCGCTTGCGCTCCCCCGCGTCGCGCGAGTTCAGCGGCACCGACCAGTGCACCGAGTCGACCAGGCCGTGCACCGCGATGCCGGTCTTCTGCATCGCCGCGAGCACGTCGTCGCGCTTGAGCGCCGACGGACTGTCGAGTTCGGCGCCGTCGAAGCCCGCGTCGCGCAAGATCTCGAACTTCTCGAGGATCGTCGCGCCGTCGCCGCACATGCCGATCATCACGGCCTTCTTCAGCTTCCGCGGCGGCTCGGGCGCGCGCAGCCCCGCGAGCGCGAACGCCGCGGCGCCCGACGCGAGCAGCGTCCGGCGATCGAGCGTGTGTGCGCGCGGGTTCACGCGAGCGGCGTCTTGCCCGGGATCGGCACGTCGCGCAGCGGCACGTCGCCGAGCGCGTACGTCGCGGGCCCGAGCGCCTCGTGCGACTCGAGCGCCTGCTGCCACGTGACGGTCTGCCCCGAGTACGCGGCCATGCGCGCCATGATCGCCATCAGCGTCGAGTTCGCGCTGCGCACGCCGTCGTGGATCGGATAGCCGCCGCGGATCGACGCGAACAGCGCGTCGTGCTCGTTCTGGTACATGTCGCGGTTCTCGCCCTTGTACCTCCACTCTTCGCGGCCCTTGCGGTCGAGCATCACGAAGCTCTCGGGGTTCCAGCCGTTGATCGCCGCACGCCCGTGCGTGCCGGTCACGTAGTCGGTGTTGTCGCTCGGCGTGCCGTCGATCTGCGTGCACGAGTGGAAGCCGCGCCGGCCGTCGGCGTACTCGTAGATCGCCGCGAAGTGGTCGTAGACGTCGCCGTGCTCGGGCCCGCTGCGCGCGGCGCGACCGCCGAGGCACGTGACGCGCGTCGGCAGCGCGTCGCGCATCGCCCACGCGAGCCGGTCGATCGAGTGCACCGCCTGCTCGACGATGTGATCGCCGCTGATCCACGCGAAGTGCCACCAGTTGCGCATCTGGAACTCCATCTCGCTCCAGCTCGGCTGGCGCGGGCGCTTCGACAGCGTGCTCGTGTGATACGTCGTGTGCACCGACATCACGTCGCCGATCGCGTCGTCGTGCAGCGCGTCGAACGTCGCGCGCATCCCGTCGTGGTGGCGCCAGCAGAAGCCGACGAGCAGCGCGAGCTTGCGCTGCTTCGCGATCTCGCACGACGCGAGCACCGAGCGGATGCCGGGCCCGTCGACGGCGAGCGGCTTCTCGGCGAACACGTGCTTGCCGTTCGCGACCGCCGCGGCGAGGTGCGCGGGTCGAAAGTGCGGGTACGACGTCAGCAGCACGACGTCGACGTCCGGATCGTCGGTCACCTTGTGGTACGCATCGAAGCCGACGTGGCGCCGCTCGGGCGGGACCTGCACGCGCGCGGCCGCGTCGGCGCCGAGCTCGGCCGCGATGCCCGCGACGCTCGACTCGAGGCGGTCCGCGAACACGTCGGACATCGACCACAGCACGGTGTTCGGATCGGCGCGCAGCGCCTGCACCGCCGCGCCGGTGCCGCGGCCGCCGCAGCCGATCACGCCGATCTTCAGCCGCTTCGAGACGAGCGGCGCGAAGACCTTGGGCTTCGACGGACTCGTCGCGGCACAACCGGCGACGACGAGCGGAATCGCGAGAGCGGCGCCGGTGCGCACGAGCTCGCGGCGGGACCAGGACGCATCGGGGGGCGGAGTCTCGGACATCGTTGCGCTCACTCGCGGACTACGGCGCCTCGCACAGCACGCGGAAGCCGACGTACGAGCCGTCGGACAGCCACCACGGGCTCTTCGGGACGTTGGGATCGCTCGCGTTCCACGCGGGCAGTTGTTTCTCGCGCGCCGCGCACTCGAGCAGCGCGGGCGCGTCGCGCCAGCCGCCGCCGCGCGTGACCGGCAGGCCGTCGGAGCCGACGCACCACTCCTTGACGTTGCCGTGCATGTCGTACAGGCCCCACGCGTTCGGCTTCTTCGCGCCGACGCGCTGCGCCTTGCCGCTGGAGTTGCCGGCGAACCACGCATGCTGCGCGAGCTGCGCCGCGTCGTCGCCGAACGAGTACCTGGTCGACGCGCCGGCGCGACACGCGTGCTCCCACTCGAGCTCGGTCGGCAGGCGGAACTTGCGGCCGCTCTTGTGCGACAGCCAGCGGCAGAACTCGCTCGCGTTCTTGTGCGCGATCGAGATCACCGCGTAGCCCTCGTGGCCGAACCCGCGGTCGGGCGGCAGGTACGGCTTCGTCGGCCGCGTGATCGCGTCGGGGCCGGACGCGGGCGGCGCGTCGGCCGGCTCGTCGAGTCGGTACGCCCACGCGTCGAACGCGTCCCACGTGACCTCGGTGCGGCCGAGCCAGAACGGCGCGATGCCCGCCGCCACGTCGCCGGGGATCGGCACGAGCTCGAAGCGGTACGCGGTGCCCGGCACGTCCTGCCAGATCGAAGCGACCGCGGGCGCGGCGATCGGAGTCGCGGACGTCGCAGCGGAGGATTGCGGCGCGGCCGGCGGCGCCGGCTCGGCAACCGGCGTCGGCGCGGGCGCCGCCTCGCGCGCCGGTGCGCCGCAGCTTCCGAGCGCGAGCAGCGCCGCATACCATCGCGCCGTGCGCATGCGTTCGATCGTCGTCTTCGTCGGCAGTTGCATCGTGTTCGCGCTCGCGGCGTGCCGCACGTCGAGCGGGTCGGCGCTCGAGCGGCACGAGTCTACCCGCGTGCGGATGGGAGTTCCCGCGCGGATCGTCGTGTACGCGGCCAGCGACGAGCTCGCGCGCGCGGCCGTCGAGCGCGCGTACGCGCGGATCGCGGCGCTCGAAGATGCGTGCAGCGACTACCGCGTCGACTCGGAGATCGCGCGCCTCGCGGCCGGCGCCGACGGCACGCCGCGCGAGATCTCGCCGGCGCTTGCTTCCATTCTTGCAAGCGCGCAGCGCGTGCACGCCGCCAGTGCGGGCGCGTTCGATCCGGCGATCGGCGCGTCGACGCACCTGTGGCGCGCGGCGCGCGACGGCGGCGCGTTCCCGAGCCCTGACCACTGGAAGTCGATGCTCGCGCGCGGCGGTTGGGACAAGCTGCAGTTCGATCCCGAGCGGCGGACCGTCGCACCGCCGGCCGGGCTCGAGCTCGATTTCGGCGGGATCGCCAAGGGCGCGGCCGCGCAGGCGGCGCTCGACGAGCTGCGCGCGGCGGGTTGCGAGAGCGCGCTGGTCGGGCTCGCCGGCGACATCGCGTGCGGGAAGGCGCCGCCAGGCAAGCGCGGCTGGCACGTCGCGGTCGATCTCGGGCTCGCGGGCTGTGCGACGCGGACGCTCGTGCTCGAAAACGCGTGCGTCAGCACGTCGGGGGATCGCGAGCAGGCGATCGAGCACGAGGGCGTGCGCTACTCGCACCTGCTCGATCCGCGGTCGGGGAAGCCGGTGACGCGGCGGACGGCGTGCAACGTCGTGATGGCGCTCGACGCGGCGGCGGATGCGGGCGCGCTGGCGGATGCGCTCGCGTCGGCGGCGTGCGTGCTCGGGCTCGACGAGATCGATGCGCTGCTCGCACAGTTCCCCGGCGCGACTGCGTTCGCGGCGGAGCTGCGCGACGGCGCGCTCGTCGAGCGCGAGTTACCCGTGGGTGACGGCTGAGGCTCCGACGCGCAGATACGGTGGTGAGCGCACGATGCTCCCCCTCGCGTCGATCCTGCTCACCGCAGCGCAAGACGCTGGACGGCCGAACTCCGACTTCACGCCGGCGCTCGATCATGCGTCGCGCTCGGTATCGGAGTGGTCGCTGCTGCTCGACGATGAGCGCGAGGCTGCGAACGCCGCGTGGTGCCTGTACTACGCGGATGATCGCTCAAGCGCGGTCGTCGAAGCGCTGAAGCTCGCGCTCGCGACGCCGCTCGCGCCAACGGCGCACGTCCCGATCGACACGATCCTCTGTGAGTGGGGCGTCGCATTTGAAGCGCTACTCACGGATGCGTTCAGCGCGAACAGGCGGGCGCTGCTGGCATCCGCGCTGTTTCCGCCCCCGCCGTCGGGGCCGGCCGCCACAGCGAGACTCGCGCGCGACGAGGACGCGGATGCGGCGCTCGCGGAGCTCGTCGATTTGCTCGGAGGCGGCGAGCTCGACGCGCCGACGAAGCAGTGGCTGCACGAGCACGCGGGTCGGGGGCTTGGCGCCGAAGTTGGCCGACGCATCACCGCGCGACTCCGCGCGGACGGCAACAAGGCTATCGGCATTCGCCGCTGGCTCGACGAGATCGCGGGGTGCCGATCGTGCCTGCAGGGCGCGGCCCAAGCGCTCGGCGAGCTCGCCGCGAGCGAGGCCGAGACTGCGGCGGCAGCGGCGGTGCTATTGCCGAAGGCCGCCGCGTGGATCGGCGTGGACTCCATCGAGGACCGCGAGTTCCACTTGCCGTGGCGAGCGTCGGCCGCGGACGAGCCGCAGATCGAGGCCGCGCTGGCGCACCACTACGCGCGCCTCGTCGACGCGGCAGCGGATGTCGGACACATCGATCGCCCGTTGCTCGCGGCGCTTCACGCGCGAGTCCGGGCGCACCCGGCAATCGCGGTCGCGATCTCGCCCGGTCTGCTGCGACTGCTCGACAAGTCGGCAGCCTACGACCTCGAGGTGCTCCGCCTGCTCTGCCACGCGGGCTGCACGGATCCGCGCGTCCGCGAAGCCTGGCTCGGGATGGCGCGCTCGTGGTCCGACGTGTCGGCACCTGCACTCGCAACGCTGCCGTGCCTACCGCGCTACGACGAGGAGACACGCGGGGTGCTCCTCGACCTGATGCGACGGGCCGAGAGCGTCGCTCCGTTCGTGGACAAGCTCGCCTTTGCCGGCGAGATCGACGCGGACCAGTCTTCAGCTCTCCGATACGCGTTCGACCATCTGGCGAACGACGAGTGGACGTGGCTCGTGACGAACGGCATCCGCGGCCTCGTCGATGAGCCGGCGGCGATGCCGGAGCACATTCGCTCCACAACGGCAACACTCAGCGAGCGCGCGGCGCGCCTCGAACGCATCGCGCTCAACTGCGCGACGCGCAAGCTCCGCGGCCTCGACTTTGGCGCGGACGTCGCGGCGTTGGCGGAGATGACCGAGCTCGAGCCCGCTTCCTGTGGCGGACATGGATACGCCGACTACGTGGCGAGCGCTTGGTCCCACGCGCGCAAGCTCCAACTGCACTCGGACGCGCTGGTCCGGTCGGCGCTCGCAACGCTGCGCGACGCGTTCCCGCACGGGATGGCGTTTGCGTCGCACTCCGACGCCGCGCTCGCGTATCTCGAGAGCGCCGCGCTCACGCTCGCGCAGCAGGTCGAGTTCGAGCGCGTCGTGCCGTTCGCCGCGAACGACCGGCGGATCGGAGGCTTCTTCGGCCGCGCCGCCGGCAAGGTCGTGCTCGAGCGCGTGCCCGTGATGCGCGCCGCGCTCTACGCGGGCGACGTCCCGGTGCTCGAAGAGCTCGCGCGCGTCACGCGCCTGCTCGATCGCGACGTCGACTACCTGCTCGCCGCAATGCAGCGCGGACCCGCCGCGACGCGGGCATGGGCACTCGAACTCGTCGACAGCGAGAAGCTCGGCGCGCCGCGCGTGCGCGACGCCGTGCTGCGACGGCGCGACGACGTCGACGACTCCGTCGCTCGTCGCGCTCGACGGCTCGCGGACGCGCGCGGCTGGTGATCGGCGCGACTACGGCGCCGCGCGCGCCGGCGTGCCGGTCTGCTGCGGCGGCCGGAAGAACAAGAACAGGAACACGGCCGCGGCGAGCGCGACGCCCGACGGCACGAGCATCAGCCGCGAGTAGTCGACCGTTCCGTCCGCCGTGAAGTACGCCTTGAGCCAGGGGCACGCGTAGTTCGCGACCAGCGGCCCGACGCCGAGGATCAGCATGTTGAACAGCCCCTGCGCGCTCGAGCGCGCGTCCTTCGGGAACCGCTCGTCGACGAAGATGTACACCGTCGCGAAGAAGAACGCGTAGCAGATCCCGTGCACGACGTTGACGACGATCGCCGGCGCGGGCGCGGGCAGCAGCGCGAACGTCCCGAAGCGCACCGCGTGGCCGAGCACGCCGATCGTCATCGTCGTGCGCCAGCCGAGCTTGGCGAGCACGCCTCCGAGCAGCGCCATCGTCGCGATCTCCGCGATCTGCCCGATGCTCATCACCGGCATCACCCAGTTCGCGGGGATCCCGACGCTCTGCAGGTACTCGCTGGCGAACCAGAAGTAGCTGTTGTGCACCGCGGCGTCGAAGAACGTGACGATGAACAGCACGAGCACGAACGGATGGCGCAGTAGCGCCATCGACTCGAGCCACGCGAGCTTGTTGCGCGCGCTCGTGGCGGGCTTCGGCGGCGTGTGCGGCAGCCCGAGCGCGACCACGGCCAGCACCAGCGACGCGACGCCGGCCGCCACGAACGTGTAGCGCGTGCCGGCCATCAGCTCCTCGCCGGTCTTGCTCGTGCCGAGCGCGGACCCGAGCCACTCGACGAAACCGACCTCCGACAGCGCCGGGACCTTGCTCCAGTCGGCGAGCAGGAACACGAACGGCACGCTCGCCGCGATCCATCCGATCGTCCCCCACAGCCGCACGCGGCCGAAGTCCTTCTGCGCGTCCTTCAAGCTCGCGAACGCGATCCCGTTCGTGATCGAGATCGTCGGCACGTAGAACAGCGAGTGGATCAGCATGCACCTCAGGAACGGGTGGAAGTCGCGCACCCAGTAGAGCCCGAGGATCGCGATGCCGCCGATCACGTGACTGACCGCGAGGAACTTCTCCGCCGCGAACTTCCGGTCGGCGAACTGCGTGCTGAAGAACATCGCAGTGATCGCGCCGAACGCGAACGCGCTCGTGACCATGAACTGTTGCCCCGGCGAGAACCCGAGCCTGTCGACGTACCCGAAAATGAGCGGCAGCCACGCGCCCCAGATGAAGAACTCGAGGAACATCATCAGGGACAGGCGCGCTTTGACGGAACCCATGCAGCGGGAGGCTAGCCGTGCGCCCGGAGGCGCGCAATCATGGGCGGATCCACCACCGCTGTCCTCCACCCGCCTCTCGCAGAAGGAACGAACCTCGATGAGCCAGCAACAGCACGACGCTCCCCCGATGCCGCAGCCGACCGCCGAGCACGCGCTGCTCAAGGATCACGCCGGCAAGTGGAAGGTGCACTGCAAGTTCTACATGGACCCGTCGCAGCCGCCGATGGAGACCGATGCGACCGAGACCGTCGAGATGATCGGCGAGTTCTGGACCGTCAGTCGCTTCAGCTCGAACATGATGGGCATGCCGTTCACCGGCTGCGCGACGATGGGCTTCGAACCGCATACGGGAAAGTTCGTCGGCACGTGGATGGACTCGATGATGCCGGCGTTCTTCCACATGCAGGGCGCGCAGAAGGGCGACACGATCGAGATGCGCTGCAAGGCGTTCAGCTGCATCACGAACTCGCTGCTCGAGCACCGCACGACCGAGAAGCACGTCAGCAAGAACGAGCGGATCTTCGAGATGTTCGTCACGATGCCGGACGGCAACGAGATGAAGATGATGACGAACCACTACCGGCGCGCCTGAAGCCGCCGCGCGAGTGAGATTTCGCGCAACCGCCGGGCCTCCGGCGACACGGGAGAGGAAAGTGCGACCCGCCGCACGACCGTTCCCCACCCCGCCGGAGGCCACATGTTCCAGCTCAGCTCGTCGATCCGTCACTTCGCCGCCTCGCCGCTCGCTGCACTCGTCTGTGCGGCGTCGCTGTGCAGCGGAGCGGCGGCTCAACTCGTCGTGCCGCTCTCCACGCTCGGCGTCATCCAGCCGAATCCCGGCTACGACAATCGCCCGTGGCTGCAGCTGATCCTCTCGAACCTGCCCAATCTGACCGGCGGAATCACGCTGGTCTTCGATCAGGCCGGCACGTACGAGCTGCACGGCGCGATGAACGGTGCCAGCCCGATGCTGCTGATGCAGAACCGGCACGACATCACGATCACGTCCGTGCCGGGCGTCACGCTCGAGCTGCGCGGCTTCGATCGATCGGTCACGGGGGGCAGGTTCCCGAACGTGCTCGAGGTCTACGGCTGCAACAACTTCACGCTGTGCGGAGATGGTCCGTCGAATCCGCTCGTGATCACGATGCCCGCGACGGCGTCGACGCCCGGAAACGAGGGACTGCCGTTCGTGCAAGGAACATTCGTCTCGAAGACGAGCACGACGGCCACGATCAAGGTCACCGATCCTGCGCTCTTCATGCCCGTCGGTTGCGTGTCGTCGCTGTGGGCATGGGCTGTGCGGAACGGCGTGCCCGGCTATGACGCGATGTACGAGGGAACGCTCACGCCCGCCGGCAGCCCGAGCGGCTCACCGCCGATCCAGCTGTTGACGATGACGTTCCCTTCGACCGCCGGGAATGCATTCACGAACTGGGTCACCGACGAGCCGATCGTCGCAACGCTCAACGACTCGGACACCTACGCGCTCGTCGCGTACGGCAATCCAGGCACGACGACGTTCCGCGACGTCCTCGTGCACTACTTGCCGGGCAAGTGCGTGCAGATCGGCAACGACCACTGCGTCGTCGAGAACGTCGACATCGCGCCCGCGTCTTCCGCGCACTTGTCGAGCGTTTCGCGCGACGGGATCAACGCGGCGGGCGACACCGTCACGATCCTCGACTGCGACGTCGCGTTTGCAGGCGACGACGCGATCGTCGTGAACGGCTCGTCGTACGGTGAGCCCCTCGGCTACAGCATCGGCGACGACAAGTTCCACCTGGTGCCGCCGCTGCCGATCAACGACTGGCCAACGTACGTTCCGCCCGGTCGTTTCATCGTCGCGCTCGATCGCACGACGCTCTCGCCGGCGACGATGGAGTTCGCTCGCGTCGTCAGTGTCGTTCAGAACGGCCCCCCGGGGCCCGTCATGTACGACTATGGGTTCGATCTGGAGAGCACCGGGTTTCGCGCGCTGCTCGCCTCCGGAAACGCCGTGACGCTCAACCCGTGGTACTCGATCCCGAGTTCGCTCGTCGAGAACTGCACGGTCGAGGGAACGCGCTGTATCGGCATCAGCGTCCGATCGCCGAACACGACCGTGCGCGGCTGCACGATCGCGGCTGCCGGCACGACCGGCCTGCACGCGGGCGGCGGTCTCGTCGACGCGTATCCATGGTTCGCCGCAGGTGCGCCGCCGCACAATCTGCTGGTCGAGTACTGCACGTTCGACCGCTGCGGCGCCGTCGCGCCGCACATCGCGCTGACCGGCGCGCTCGAGATCGGTGTGCCGAACGACTCGATCGGCCCGGTCTCGGGGTGCGCGTACTACATCCTCCCGAAGTACGCGACGACCCTCGACGTGATCCACGACGTGACGATCCGCAACAATCTGATCGCAAACGCCCCGCGCTCGGGGATCTTCGCTGCGAACGTCGGCGGCACGAACGGGCTCGTCGTCACTGGCAACACGTTCGTCGACTGCGGGTCGGCCTCGAGCTGCCCGTGGTCGACCAAGCACGCCGTCGTCGCGGAGCGCTGCGGCAATGGAACCGTCGGGCCGAACAACGTCTACGTCAACACCTACACGCTCACGCAGGACGTCACGTCGAACGTGACGTTCATCCCGTAGCGGAGCGCGTCACGCGCGCACGCGCACCGGTCGCGCGGTGTCGAGGCTCTTGCGCTCCGCCTCGAGGATCCGCGCGACCGCGTGCGCGTCGGCGAGCGTCGCGCCGAGCTGTTTGCGCGCCGCGGCGACGCCGCGCGCGGTCGTGAAATCGCCGCGCGCGACGACGTCGAGCAGGTGCCGCACCTCGCCGTCGTAGCCGTTGTGCGCGGGCAACGCGAGCTTCTGCGTCCCGCCCGCCGTGTGCACCGCGAGCTCGCCCGCGCGCGCAAGATCCCACTCGAGCGTCGCGCGCTCGCAGCACACGAGGTAGCGCATGCGAAAGCCCGCGCCCGGCGCGAGATCCCACGCGCCTTCGGCGGTGACGTGCGGTGACGCCGCGCCGCGCAGGCGCGACGACGCGCGGGGGCTCGCCGCGTAGCGGTACTGCGTCGTCATGTGCGCGAGCGAACCGCTCGTGCTGACTCTCGCCGGCGCGCCGAACAGCGCGTACGCGAAGTCGGCGTCGTGGATGTGCAGGTCGACGAGCGCGCCGCCCGAGCGCGCCGCATCGCCGTAGAACGCCTTCGACCACGACGGCCCGCTGCCCAGGCGCTGGAACACAGCGCTCGTCACGCGGCCGTGCCGCTTCGACGCGACGAGCTCGCGCAGCTCGGCCCAACCGGGCCAGAAGCGCATGCACATCGCCGGCATGCACAGCGTCCGCGCGCGCGCGCTCGCGTCGAGCAGGCGCTTCACGTCGCGCGCGCGCAGCGCGACCGGCTTCTCGACGAGCACGTGCTTGCCGGCGGCGAGCGCCGCGCGCGCGAGCTCGACGTGCGAGTCCGTGTAGGTGCAGATGCTGACGACGTCGACGCGCGCGTCGGCGTACAGCTCGCGCGCGTGCTCGTGGCCGCGCACGCGCGACGGATCGAAGAGCCGGCCGCTCGCGCCGCCGCCGAGATTGCCGGCGGCCGCGACCTGGCCGGCGCGGCGCGCGGGATCGGGATCGGCGACCGCGACGAGTTCACAAGGCAGTCCGGCGGCGGCGGCGCTCTGCCAGGCCTGCACGTGCGTGCGGCCCATGAAGCCGAGGCCGACGACGCCGATGCCGAACGGCGCGCGGCGGCTCATGCGCGCGCTCCGCTGCGCGACGCCGCGAGGAACTCGCGCGCGGCGCGGATGTCGCCGACTCGATCGCCGCCCGCCTCGCGCTCGATGCAGCGATCGACGTGCGCGAGCTCGCGATCCGCGAACGCGAGGAACGCGCGCCAGTCGACCTCGCCGGTCCCGACGCGCACCTCGCTGCCCCACTCGCCGGCGCGCGCCGCGCGCCGCGCGTCCTTGACGTGGATCTGGCGCACGAACGGCGCGAGGCGCCGCAGCGCGTCGACCGGCTCGCCCATCCCGTACAGGATCATGTTGGCCGGATCGAAGTTCACGCCGGCGCGCGGTCGGTCGAGCTCGACGAGCACCTGCTCGAGCGTCTCGGCCGTTTCCTGCCCGGTCTCGAAGCCGAGCGCGACGCCGTGCTCCGCGTACGCGTCGACCGCCGCGCGCAAGCGCGCGACCAGCTTCGCGCGCTCCGGATCGCGCGCGTCGTGCGGCAGGAAGCCGGCGTGGAACGTCACGAGCGACAGGCCGAGCCGCTCGGCGAGCGCCGCGTTCGCGCGCGCGGCCGCGAGGTTCGCGTCCCAATGGCGATCGGGTCGCAGCCCGCCGGTCGCGCGGATGGAGTCGAGCGTCGAGTAGTCCTCGCCGAGCGGCGTCCACATGCCCGAGAGCACGCGGATGCCGGCGCTGGCGAGCGCGTCGGTCGTCGCGCGCTCGTCCCACGCGCCGTCGCGCAGCGGATCGAGGTGCAACTGCACCGCGTCGAGCCCGCAAGCCCGCACGCGCGCGACGAGCTCGGCGGGCGAGCTCGCCTGCAGCGACCAGGAGCACACGCCGAGCGCCATGAGCGGCAGAGTGTACGCGCACGCGGGTTCGTGACGAGCGCGTTTCAACGCCGCCGCGCGGATCGAGCTAGCCTCGCACGGATGCCGTCCTCCCACTGCTCGTTCCTCTCGCGCCGCGCACGGGTCGTGCTGGTGCTCGCGCTCGGCTCGCTCGCGTCGTGCACGCTGCTGTTCTTCCGCTACGCCGCGACGCGCCAGGTCGGATTCGGGTTCCTGGTCTGGAACCTCTTCCTCGCGTGGATCCCGCTCGGCTTCGCGTGGCTCGCCTGCGTGTCGCGCTGGCCGTTGTGGTTCCGCCTGCCGTTCGCGGCCGCGTGGCTCGCGTTCCTGCCGAACACGTTCTACCTCGTGACCGACTTGCAGTACCTCGGCCCGCGCCCGCCCGTGCCGCTGTGGTGGGACATCCTGTGCCTGCAGAGCTTCGCGTGGAACGGGCTCTTGCTCGGCTTCGCCTCGCTCTACTGGATCCACGAGCGCATCGAGCGGCGCTTCGGTCTGTGGACGGGCGTCGGATTCGCGGCCACGGTGCTCGGACTGTGCGGCCTCGGCGTCTACCTCGGTCGCATCCGCCGCTGGAACTCCTGGGAGGTCGCGCAGCGGCCGCTCGAGCTGCTCGGCGATCTCCTGTACCTCGTGCGACACCCGACGCACGATCGGACCGCGCTGCTGTTCACGATCGCGTTCGCCGCATTCTTCGGCGTCTGCTACTTGATGCTGTGGGTGCTCGCCGGCTGGCGCCGCGCGGGTCTGCGCGAGCGGCTCGACTTCGCGCGCGCGCGGCCCTAGCGTGCACGGACCGTGCACTCCCCGATCAACGCGAAGCTGGGCATCCACACCGAGGACCTCGCCGACGGCCGCGTGCGGCTGTC
>SCVU01000303.1 GCA_004296785.1 Planctomycetota bacterium | reverse complement strand
CATTGAGCGCGACGCTCGCCACGCGCGCGACCAGCCGCGACGGCAGCACGTCGACCGTCTGCGCATCGAGCGGCTGCTTGTCGCGCCCCTGCACCGCGATCGTCCAGCGCCCGCGCGTCAACCCGCCGATCCGCGGCGCGCCGCGAAAACCCTGCAGCACCGCGGCCTGGATCGTCGCCTTCGGCGGCGCGGCGAGCGGCCGCACGACGAGGTGTCGCGCGTCGTCCGGATCGACCTCGAGCGCGTAGCCCGCGATGTACCAGTTCGGCGTCGGGAACGCGCCTTCGACCTCCAGCGCGCACGGCTCGCCCGCGCGGATCACGGCCGGCATGCGGAACGAGCGCACGTACGGCAGCTCGAGCGGCACGCCCTCGTCGACCAGCGGCGCCGGCTCGACGTCCGGCTCCAGCGGCGGCTCGTCGAGCGCGAGCAGCGCTCCGCCGAGCGCGTCGAGCCCGAGGTCGCGCCTCTGACTTGCGCCGCGCGTGCGCACGAGCAGCGCGAGCGTCGGGCCGCCGGTCGTCTCGCGCCACTCGAAACGCAGCGCGTCGGGCTCTGGATCGATCCACGCGAACGCGCCGTCCTCCGGCACGAGCGCGCCGCGCGGCAGTCCGAGCTCGCTGCCGCGCGCACTGAGCGTCTCGACGCCCTCGCGGTGCACGCGCAGCACCGGCGCGCCGGGCTGGAACGGCTCGAGCGCCGAGGCGAACACGAGTCCGCCGTCGGCGAGCGCGAAGCGGCCGCGGCCGAGGTACGGGTACGCGCACTCCCACACGTCGACGCGTGCCTCGCCCTCGACGCGGCGCACGGCGAGGCGCCACTTGGCGAACGCGTCGCGCACGCGCTCCTGGCCGCGCGCCTTCTCGATCACCGCTTCGTGCGCGCCGGACGGCGAGCGCACGGCGACCGCGGCCCACGGCTCGGCAGCGGGTGCCTGTGCGAGCGCGGCGCAGCAGAGGAGCGCGAACATCGCGCCCATCATGCAGCCCGCGGCGGTCCGGCGAAACCCTCGCGCGGCGGCGCGGCTACGGCTGGATCCGCAGCGCCAGCCCGCGCGAGCTCGACCACCCGAGCGGCGACGGATCGCAGCTCGCGCTCGCGCTCCACGGCCACACGAGCTGCGCGTGCAGCGTCGCGCCGACGAGCAGCGGGTCGGACGGGATCGGCGCGAGTTTCGAAGCCGAACCCGACGCGGAGCTTGCGATCGGGAACGCCACGAACGGCGCGCCCACGTGCAGCGTCAAGCCGATGCCGAACGGGTCCGCGCCCGCATCCGCGCTCGGAGCGAACAGGCCGATCCCGTGCACCTGCGGCGGCGCGCCCTGGCACACGAGGCGGAAGTCGCTCGCGCCGACGCTCGGCGCGCGCGAACCGACCAGCGTGTGCGCTCCGACGCAGCCGCTCGTCCCGCTTCCGTACGCGGCGATTCCGGCGAAGCGCGGCGGCGGCAGGCGCAGCAGGCATCCGGCATCGGTCACGAGCTCGAGCCGGCCGTCGCGATCGACGTCGAGCGCGGCGACGTCGCCGCTGCCGAGCGCGAAGTACGGCTGCGCATTCGCAGCACTGAAGTCCGCGCCGCCCTGGCAGACCTGCAGCGACCGCGCCGGCAGCAGCGTTCCGCGCATGCACACGACGTCGTCGTAGCCATCGGCGTCGACGTCGGCGGCGTGCATCGCGAGGCCCCAGGCTCCGGGCGGCGCGACGTACGCCGCCGGCAGCGCGCCCGAGCCGTCGCCGAGATGGATCTCGAGCACGTCCAGCACTCCCGACTGCGCGATGTCGGCGTGGCCGTCGCCGTTGAAGTCGCCTGCGATCGGGCGCGGACCAGACTTCGACTCGATCGTGTTCGACGCGTGGAAACCGCCGTGCCCGTCGGAGAGCCACGCGTGCAACGGCGGACCGCTACCCGACGAGACGTAGGCCATTTGCACGAGCAGCAGGTCGACGAACCCGTCCTCGTTCAGGTCGACGCGCGGCCCGGGCCTGCACTTGTACATGTACGCGGTGCCGTGAACCGACTGCTGCACCGGAAACGTGCCGTCGCCGGCGCCGAACGCGAGCACCGCGTTCGTCTTCGCGGTCAGCAGGTCGACATGCCCATCGCCGTCGTAATCGGCGACTTCGATGTCGGGTAGGTTGTACTTGTACACCGAGGTCGCGAGCTCTGCGTGCGCGATCGCGGTGACGATCGGCGCGCCGAACGTGCCGTCGCCGTGGCCGAGTCGCGTCGCGTGGCGTGGTCCGATGTACTCGCAGCTCACGAGGTCCGCGCGACCGTCGCCGTTCGCGTCGGCGAGGCGGAACTCACCGCTCGTATGCGACTGTGGAGGCAACGCGGGACCGAACCCGTCGCCCGCGCTCGGCCGCACGAGCAGTTGCGCGGCGCTGCCTTGGGGCTCGCTGGCGACGATGACGACGTCCGCGCCGCCATCGCCGTCGAGATCGGCGACCTCGACTCCGCCGAACGTCCCGGGGAGCACGGGCTCGTACGGGATGAGGCCGCCGCCGCTCGAACCGCGCACGATCGACAGCGCGCCGGGCACGCCGAAACTCGGCGCAGGCATCGACAACAGCTCGCGCGCGCCGTCGCCGTCGAGATCGGACAGCGCGAGCTCCAGCGCGGGCACGCCGAGCACCGGCCACGCACTGAATCCGACGCCCGGCTCGACGCGCACGAACTGCACGTTCTCGCCGCTCGCGAACGCGAGATCCGGCACGCCGTCCGCATCGCGGTCGATGCTCGCGGCGAGCCGGCCGCCGAGCGCGCACGGCAGCGCGAGCGGCGCGAAGAAGCCCTGCGGATGTCCGCCGAGCAGCAGCGTGTGCAGCGCGGTGCCCGCGCCGGTCTGCGCGTCGACGACGAGATCGGCGCGGCCGTCGAGGTCGACGTCGAGCGCGGTCGCGAAGTCGCCTGCGCTGAACGACGCGTTGACCGCGACGCCGGTTGCGAAGGTTCCGTCGCCCGCGCCGAGGCAGACGTTCGCGGCGCCCGACGCCGGCTGCAGCAACAGGTCTGCGCTGCCCGAGCCATCGAAGTCACCGACGTGCACCTGCAGCGCCGGCTTCGCGGAGGTCGCGAAGGTCGGCGCGGCGAACGCGAACGGG
>SCVU01000302.1 GCA_004296785.1 Planctomycetota bacterium | reverse complement strand
GATGAGCGATCCGCCGACGGTCGAGGCGCGCGCGAACGCGCTCGGCAAGCGGCTGCTCGCGCTGCTGCAGGCGCTGCTCGGCGCACGCCACTACCAGCGCGGCATCGACGAGCTCGCCGCGCACCCGAGCCTGGCCTGCCTGACCGGCCACGACCTCGACGCGGCGCTGGCCGCGCTGCAGCGCCGCGGCTTCGCGTTCCAGGCGCCGGGTGCGCCCGCGGCCGCCGCGGCGGCCGCAGCGGAGGTCGAGGATCCGACGCGCCGGCCGTGGAGCGTGCCGAGCGAGCTCGGCGACGCGCTGTTGCGCCAGCGCCGCAGCCAGGAGCGCGGCGTGTTCTCGCAGCTCACGCTGCGCGGCCACTTGGACCGCATGTACTCCGATCCGGCGCGCGCGAGCCGCACGAGCCCGCAGCGGCTGCGCGAGCTGTACAAGGTCTACTCGCGCGAGTCGGCCTCGGTCGCGCGCATCGAGCGCCTGCCGGACGGGCTGCGCGAGCTCGTCGGCAAGGCGGTGCTCGAGTTCGGCGGCATCCTGCCGCGCGGGCTGTTCGAGCAGATGGAGACCGACATGCCGCACTGGAACGGCCGGCGCTGGCAGATGACGCTCGAGCAGTCGCTCGTCGGCACCGTCGCGCCGCTCGACCTGTCGCGCTACGGGATCCTGCACACCGACGAGTCGCTGATCGTGTTCAACGAAATCGCGCTCGCGTGGCTGCGCCGCGTCGCGGTGCCGAGCGACCCCGATCGCCCGCACGACGAGACGGCGATGGGCATCGACCACATCTCGAACCTGTCGCGCTTCCTGTCGTACCTGCACGAGAACGACGTGCACTTCACGCAGCGCGGCGACATCTTCAAGACGACCGAGAAGCGGATCCTGCAGCAGCTGATCCCCAACCCCGGCCGCGAGCTGTCGCGCGACGCGATCCTCGCGTGGCTCGGCGACTTCGCGCGGCACGCGGGGCTGATCGATCGCACCGGTGAGCGCACGCTCGCACTGTCGGCGCGCGGCCGCGAGTGGGGGCAGAAGTCGCTGCTCGAGAAGCTGAAGGCGCTGCTCGACCACGCGCTCGAGGACCGCACGCTCGGCGGCGAGCACTACCACCACGCGCGGCTGCGCCAGATCCTGCTGCGGCTGCTCAAGCGCGTCGAGGTCGGCACGTGGTACGACCTCATGTACCTGCCGTTCCTCGCGCGCAACAACTACCTCGCGAGCCTCGACGAACTGCACGTCGAGCAGGCGTTCTCCGAGCGCAACCAGAGCGCGCACGCCGAGCCGATGGAGGATGCGCAGCGCCTGGCGTGGAATCTCGTGCGCTGGATGCGCCAGCGGCTGTTCCTGCTCGGCATCATCGATCTCGGCTACGACAAGTCCGGCCGTCCGGTCGCGCTGCGGCTGACGCGCACGGGGGCGCGCCTGCTCGACGCGCCGATCGATGCGCCGCTGTCGGAGCCGGGCATCGGCTCGCTGGTCGTGACGCCCGACTTCGAGGTCGTGCTGTTCCCCAGCGGCGACGACGACGAGCTCGTGCACGATCTCGACCGCTTCTGCGTGCGCGATCGGCAGGAGACCGTGCTGCGCTTTCGCATCTCCGAGCTGTCGGTGCGCCGCGCGCTGACCTCGGGCATGTACCTCGCGCGCCTGTTGCAGACGCTCGAGTCGCACAGCCGCACGCCGCTGCCCCAGAACGTGCGCTTCTCGATCGTCGAGTGGGCGCACCGCGCCGGTCTGATGACGCTCGACAGCGCGTGGCTGCTGCGCACCGAGAATCCGGAGCTGTTGAAGCGCTTCCAGCAGGACCCCGGCGCGCGCGCCTACATCAAGGAAGTGCTCGACGAGCGGCGCATCGCGCTGAAGGCGCGCTCGACCCCGCGGCGGATGCAGGCGCTGTTGCGCGACCTCGGCTACCTCGTCGAGCTCGCGTAGGCGCGAAGGACGCGCGCGATGAGGCTGCCGCCGCCGCTGATCGCCGTGACGCCCGGGACCTCTGCCGCGGGCGGGCTCGCGGCGCTGCGCGCGCGGCTGTGCGCGCTGGTCGAGCTCGACGGCGTCGGCGTGCTGTTGCGCGAGCCCGCGCTCGGCGAGGCCGCGCAGTTCGAACTGTTGCGCGAGCTGCGCGCGCGCGCGCCGCGCGCGTGGCTGTGCGCGCACGCGCGGCCGGCGCTCGCGCTGGCCGCCGCGGCCGACGCGGTGCAGCTGTCGTTCCGCAGCCTGCTGCCGCGCGAGCTCGCCGGCTGGATCCGCGCGCGCGTCGCGCTCGGTCTGTCGGCGCACGCGCACGATGCGGCCGAGCGCTGGGACGGCGCCGACTACCTGATCGTCGGTCCGGTGCGCGACACGCCGTCGAAGCGCGGGCTGGTCGAGCCGCTGGGCGACGCCGGGCTCGCGCGCGAGGTCGCGCGCGCCGCGGGCCGACCGGTGTGGGCGATCGGCGGACTCGGCGCGGGCGACGTCGCGGCCGTGCGCGCGAGCGGCGCGCGCGGGCTCGCGCTGCGCGGCGCGCTGTTCGACGCTCCCGACCCCGTCGCGGCCGCGCGCGCGGTCCTCGCGGAGCTCTCCGCATGAACCGGAGCGCGCGATGAGCTGGAACGAAGCGAGCATGCACCGCTGGATCGGCCGCACCTTGCGCGCGCGCGGCGTGCTCGGCGCGCCGCTGTCGGATTGCGCTGTGCTGCGCGGCGCGCTCGCGCACGCGGTGCTGTGCACCGATCAGGTGCTCGAGGGCGTGCACTTCGAGCGCGGCACAGCGCCGGCGCTGATCGGCCGCA
>SCVU01000301.1 GCA_004296785.1 Planctomycetota bacterium | reverse complement strand
CCTCGTTGTACATGAAGCGCTCCTTCGAGAACGAGCCGTCCTCGTTCTGCCGGTCGCGCAGCCACTGCAGGCCCTTCTTGACCTGGTCGCCGAGCGTGTAGGCCTTGCCCATCTGCGTGTCGACGACCTTGACGCGCGAGTCGTGGCCGTAGCCCGCGCCGAGGAACGCGAGCAGCGCGAGCGAGGTCAGGCCCTCGTCGTAGTGATTCGTGCGCGGGATCTCCTTGCCGTTGCCGTCGAGCGTCGGCGGCCAGCACGGGCTGCCCTGCGTGCACACTTCGTTGAGCGAGTTGGCGGCCCACGAGCCGTCCGGGTTCTGGTGGCGCACCAGCCAGCGCAGACCTTCGAGCACCGACAGCTCGGTGCCCTGCGTCACGCCGGTGCGACGGCCCTTGCCGCCGGCTCCGACGCGCCGCGACGCGAACGTCGAGACGCCCGAGCCGAAGTGACCGCCGGTGCCGACGCCGGCCGACGTGCCGCCGGTCGCGCCCGCGGGCAGGTTGTCGACGCCTTCGGGGTCGCCGATGTTGAGGTGCAGGTCCTGGTCCGGATCCGGCATCTCCTCCGGCACGACGAACGTCTCTTCCTCGTAGGAGACGAGCTCCGACTCGACGTTCTTCGGGATCGACTTGCGCTCGATCTCCTCGGGCGGCTGGACGATCTCTTCCGGCGGCTTCTCGACGCGCGCCTTGACCGTGACGCTCTGCGGCGCTTCCTCGCGCTTGGTCTCCTCGTTGCCGACGACGATCAGCGAGACGAGCGCCGCGATCGACAGCACGATCCCGGTGGAGATCATCAGCCACGGAAACTTCTGGAAGAGGGCCTTCATCCAATCCATGGTTCGTTGCTCCTGCTCGAAGTGACCGTTCGGGGGGGTGCGCGCGGGAGAGTGAGGCGGCTCGGCGGCTAGCCGAGCGTGCGGTCGAGTTGGCCTGCGGGTGCCGAGTTCGTCCCTGCGGGAGCCGAGTCCATCTCCGCGGGAGCTGAGATCGTCTCGGGGAGGCGCGTCGCGGTCGAGCTCGTCACGTGCAGTCTCGGCGGTCGGTCTGGTTCGATCGGGGTCGTGGGGTCGCTGGTTCCGGCCGCCGTCGCGGCCGGCGGGACGCTTGCGGCGGGATCGGCTGCAGCGGGCGGCGGTCCCGTCGCGGGTCGGGGCCACGGCCCATAGTGGGCCGGCGCCGACTTGTAACGTTCGGATTCGCTCGCTGCTCCAGCAGCCCCCTCGCCGGCCGCGGGACCACCTCGATTGCCGCGCGGCCGCTCCACGCGGGAGCCGAACCGGACGGGTCGCGAGGGGGATGGCGACCCAAAGGGGCCGAGCATTCTAGCGGCGCTCGCGCGGATCGCGCAATCCGGTTCGGCGCGTCGGAACGGGCGCGCGCAGCACGCGCGGCGCGGGAGTCGCGCAGGCGCCGCGCCGACCGCTCACAGGTGCAGAGCGGGCGCGGCGCGGGCTCGCGGGCGCACGACTGCGGCGCGCGCCGCGCGGCCGTCCCGAAACGCGAGCGGGCGCCCGGCCACTGCCGGACGCCCGCCGCGATTCGTCGGTCCGACGATCGGCTACCCGCCGCTCTTGATCCGCATGCCGTAGAAGGAGCGGTACACGAAGATCGTCGAGATCACGAAGAACACGCCGGCGAGGATGCGCGGCAGCGTCGGGTTCTCCCGGCCGATCATCGTCGCGAGCTCGACGGCCAGCAGGCCGAACAGCGTCGTGAACTTGATCACCGGGTTCATCGCGACCGACGACGTGTCCTTGAACGGATCGCCGACCGTGTCGCCGACGACGCAGGCCGCGTGCAGCGGCGTGCCCTTCATCTTGAGCTCGACCTCGACGACCTTCTTCGCGTTGTCCCACGCGCCGCCGGCGTTGGCCATGAACAGCGCCTGGAACAGGCCGAACAGCGCGATCGCGATCAGGTAGCCGATGAAGAAGTACGGCTCGAGGCACGCGAAGGCCAGCGTCGAGAAGAAGATGGTCAGGAAGATGTTGAACATCCCCTTCTGCGCGTACTGCGTGCAGATCGCGACGACCTTCTTCGAGTCCTCGATCGACGCCTTCGTCGTCGTGGTCAGGTTGATGTTCTTCTTGATGAACTCGACCGCGCGGTACGCGCCCGTCGCCACGGCCTGCGTCGACGCTCCGGTGAACCAGTAGATCACCGAGCCGCCGGCGATCAGGCCGAGCAGGAACGGCGGGTACAGGAGCGAGAGCTTGTCGAGGTTCTGCGTGAGCCCCTCGGTCAGCACCATGATCGTCGCGAAGATCATCGTCGTCGCGCCGACCACCGCCGTGCCGATCAGCACGGGCTTGGCGGTCGCCTTGAAGGTGTTGCCGGCGCCGTCGTTCTCCTCGAGCGCGTGCTTCGCCTTGTCGAAGTCGAGGTCGAAGCCGAACTCGCGCTTCACCTCCTGCTTGACGTTCGGCACGGCCTCGATCATCGAGAGCTCGTACACGCTCTGCGCGTTGTCCGTCACCGGACCGTACGAGTCGACGGCGATCGTCACCGGGCCCATGCCGAGGAAGCCGAACGCGACGAGGCCGAACGCGAACACCGCCGGCGCCTGCATCAGCTCGATCGGGAACGTGTCCGCGACCAGGTACGCCGCACCCATCAGCACGATGAAGATGAGGCCCATCCAGTACGCGCTGAAATTGCCGGCCGTCAGGCCCGCGAGCACGTTCAGCGATGCGCCGCCCTCCTTCGAGGCCTCGACGATCTCGCCGACGTGGCGCGACTTGGTCGACGTGAAGACCTTGACGACCTCGGGGATGATCGCGCCGGCGAGCGTGCCGCACGTGATGATCGTCGAGAGCTTCCACCACATGTCCGGGTCGGTCCCAAGGCGCGGGATCAGCAGGTACGAGGCCACGTACGTGACGGCGACCGAGACGATCGAGGTCAGCCAGACCAGGAACGTCAGCGGCGCTTCGAAATCCATCTTGTCGGCGTTGCCGTACTTCGCCTTCGCCAGCGCCTCGTTGATCAAGTACGAGACGCCCGACGCGATCACCATCATGATGCGCATCACGAACAGCCAGACGATCAGCTGCACCTGGATCTCCGGGACGGGGATCGCGAGCAGGATGAAGCTGATCAGCGCGACGCCCGTCACGCCGTAGGTCTCGAAGCCGTCGGCCGTCGGACCGACCGAGTCGCCGGCGTTGTCGCCCGCGCAGTCGGCGATCACGCCCGGGTTGCGCGCGTCGTCTTCCTTGATGTTGAAGACGATCTTCATCAGGTCCGAGCCGATGTCGGCGATCTTCGTGAAGATGCCGCCCGCGATGCGCAGCGCGCTCGCGCCGAGCGACTCGCCGATCGCGAAGCCGATGAAGCACGGGCCGGCGTAGTCGCGCGGCACGTACAGCAGGATGCACAGCATCAGGAACAGCTCGATCGAGATCAGCAGCATCCCGATCGACATCCCGGCCTTCAGCGGGATCTGGTAGCACGGGAACGGCTTGCCCTTGAGGCTCGCGAACGCGGTGCGCGAGTTCGCGAAGTTGTTCACGCGGATGCCGAACCACGCGACGAAACACGAGCCGGCGATGCCGAGCAGGCTGCAGCCGACGATCGCCGCGACCTTGGCCGCGGGCATGCCGTGCTCACCCGGGTTCGCGCCGGGCGCGAAGAACCCGAAGTACGCGACCATGATCGTGCCGATGAACAGCTCGAGCAGCAGGATGAACTTGATCTGCGTCGCGAGGTACGTCTTGCACGTCTCGTAGATGAGCTCGCTGATCTCGAGCATCGCCTTGTGCACCGGCAGCTTGCGCAGCTGCTGGTAGATGACGATGCCGAAGATCATCCCGAGCGCGCAGACGACGAGGCCGAGCTGCAGGATGTCGTGACCGGTCATCCCGAAGAACTTGACGGCGTCCGTGCCGAGGTCGGGAAGCACGAGGTTCGCCTCGCCGCCGTGGTGCGGTTGGGCCTGCCCGGGGAGTGCGGCGTGCGCGGCGTTTTGCAGGGTGAGGGCTAGCATGAGTGGGCGTTCACGGGGGACTGGGGACTGGGAGCCGCGCGGCGCCGGATGAATCCGGGACTGCGCAACTCGCTCACGACATCGGGACGCTCGGAATCCGAGATCGCGAGCGCGACGGGGACGTGCCGGCGGCCCGCACGCGGCGGGGCGGCCGGGGCTCTCATTGGGGCAAACCTTATACAGAGCGCCACTTGCGCGGGGAAGCCCCCGCCCGACCCTGGTCCAGTTGAGTGCGCGCCGCCGCCCGCGGGGCCGCGCGGGCCGCTGACACCCCGCTTCCAGGCCCCTGCGGCGGTTCCGCGCACCGAACTGGACCAGGGTCCGGGTAGGCTCCCGGCTCCCGATGGCCGTTGCGCCCCCCCATCTGGTCGCCGACCCCCTCGGCCGCCCGTCACTCCGTCGCGCGCTGATCGTCGCCAACCCGATCTCCGGCCACGGCCAGGGCCAGCAGGCCGCGCGCGACCTGCAGCAGGCGCTGATGGCGAAGGGCATCGGCGCCGAGCTGTACCTGACCCAAGGACGCAACGACGCCTTCCGCCGACTGCGCGGCCTGTCGACCGGCCTGCACGATCTCGTGATCGCGGTCGGCGGCGACGGCACGGTGCGCGAGGTCGTCGCCGGGCTCGTCGACCCCGCGATCCCGATCGGGATCCTGCCGCTCGGCACA
The DNA here is from genome assembly GCA_004296785.1 of Planctomycetota bacterium. Lineage (GTDB taxonomy): Bacteria > Planctomycetota > UBA1135 > UBA1135 > GW928-bin9. The sequence goes on along the minus strand of SCVU01000301.1, from coordinate 712 downwards.
GCGAACGTGCTGGCGGGTGAGTTCGATCTGCCGCGCGACGTGCACGAGGCAGTCGAGATCCTCGCGCGCGGCAAGACGGCCGCGCTCGACGTCGCGCTCGTCAACGGGTTCCTGTCGTGTTTCGTGACCGGCGTCGGCATCGACGGGATGGCCGTGCAGGAGGTCGAGCGGCACCGCAACGGGCCGATCACGAAGTTCGCGTACGTGCGCGCGATCCTGCGCGTGCTGCCCGGCTACCGCCAGCCGAAGCTGCGCGTCGAGATCGACGGCAAGTTGGCGGCCGACGACGTCGGGCTGGTGCTCGTGAGCAATGCGCGCGGCTACGGCGGCGTGTTCCGGCTGTCGCGCGCGGCGCAGCTCGACGACGGACTGCTCGAGGTCTACTGCCTGCCGCACGCGTCGCGCGCGCGGCTGGCGCGCGCTGCGCTGACCGCGGCGACGACGGAGCTCGCGCGCGCGTGCGCGGTGCGCCAGGGCCGGCACATCCGGATCAGCGCGGCGGAACCCGTCCCCTACCAGGTCGACGGCGAGTTCCGCGGCACGACGCCGGTCGAGATCGAGCTGTCGCCGCGGCAGTACCGCGTCGTCGTGCCGTAGCGGGGCGCGGTCGAGGCCGCCGCCGCCGCGCGCGCGCCCGAGCGCGCGCGCTCAGAGCACCAGCGCGAGCGCGACGAGCCCGAGCAGCACCCACAGCGCGACGCCGAGCAATGCG
>SCVU01000300.1 GCA_004296785.1 Planctomycetota bacterium | reverse complement strand
TGTTCGCGGCGCACGCCGAGGCCGGCGAGGCCTACGCGGCCGTCGACGGTGTCGCGGACGGCCGGCGCGTGACGCTCGAGCTCGGCGGCGTTCCACGCGACGTGCGATTCACCGGCGAGTGGCCGACGACGGCCCGCGTTCGTTTCGTCGCGCTCGACGATGCACAGCTCGGTTGCACGCCGTTCGGAACCTGGCTCGACCCGAGCGCCGCACCCGAAGCGCGAGTGTGTTTCGGCGGTCCGGGCGCGTGGGCGGCACGCCTGCAGATGCTCGGCGTCGAGCGCGAGCTCGTGAGCATCCAGGTCGCCGCCGGCGCCGCAGTGCCGATCGAGCTCCGCGCCGGCGACTGCGTGCTGCCGAGTCGCGAGTTGCGCGTGCTGCGCGGCGACCGCGAGTTGGCGAGCGCCGAGCTCGTGCTGACGCTCGCAGACAGTGACGGGACGGAGCGGATCGTCTGCCGCGTGCCCGTCACCGACGGAGACGCGCAACTCCCCGCACTCCCGATCGCCGCCTACACGGCTCGCATCGAAGGTGCGGCTGCGACCGCGTACCTCGATCGCCAAGCCTGGGAAGACGCGCGCCTCGTGTTCCCGTAGCCCGCTGCCGGGCGATGCTGCCCGCCGACTCGCGCTACGGCGCGAACGCGACGGGGAACGGATTGCTCGCGACGAGCAGCGCGCCCGTGCCGGTCTGATCGAGCTTCAGATCGAACACGAGGTACGCGTGGTGCGCGGTCAGTCCGATCAGCGACGCGGGCGCCCCCGCGGGCAAGTGGAACGCCGCGCTCCCGTTGCCGCTCGTGTCGAGGAACGCGAGCGAACTCGACAACAGCGCGCTGTTCGGCGAGCTCGCGGTGAAGTTCGTGTACGCATCCGCGTTCAGCGGCAGCGTCACCGGTCCGAGCGGCGTGCCGGGCGCCGTGCCGCTGGTCGTGCCGAGCAGCAGGTACAGGCGGAACCGATACGAATTGCCCGCGGCGAGCTGCAGGTTCTGCGTGCCGCCGGCGGCGACCGACAGCGCGGACGGCGAACCGTACAGCATCTGCTGCACGTTGACCGCGACGTCGTCGATCAGGATCCCGTCCGTGCCGAGCGGATTGTCGTCGCGCTGCTGGAACACGAGCGTGAAGCTCGCGTCGAGCGGCACGCCGTGCTGCGCGGCGAGCGCGTCGAGATCGAGCGTGCGCTGGCTCCAGTTCGAGTTCGCGCCGGTGAACGGGCTCACCGAGACGAGGTTGCCGCCGGCGACGAGGAACACGCCGTCCTCGGGGTTGTCCTCGTCGGCCGCTTCCTTGAACCAGAACGACAGCGTCGCCTGCTGCACGCCGCTGAGGTCGAGGTGCAGCGCGGCCTGGTTCGTCGACAGCGTCGAAGCGAGCGCGCTCGCCATCGCGAGCGACGGGCTGCCCGAGCCGGGCGACGCGGTGCCCGAGCCGGTCGCGCTGATCGCGCCGAGGCCGATGCTCGTGAACGTCCACTCGCCCCCGCCCGGCAGTCCGGCCTGGAAGTTCTGCGTGTACGGCGGCGCGACCGGTTGCACCGGGCTGACCGTGACGTGATTCGGCTTCGTCTCGCTGTCGGAGCCGAGCGCGTTGGAGACCGTCAACGACACCGTGTACGTGCCGGGCGTCGCGTAGACGAACGCGGGGTCCTTCAGCGTCGAGTCGGTCGAGCCGTTGCCGTCGAGATCCCACGCCCACGTGGTCGGACCGCCGGTCGATTGATCGCTGAACTGCACGACGGTGCCCTGCACCACCGCGGTCGCGCTCGCCGCGAACTGCGCGACCGGCACCGCGGGCTGGCACTTCGTCGCGTACGCGGCCTGGAAGCCCGCGTTCAACGTCGTCGTCCCCGAGTTCGCGCCGCCGCTCGAGCCGCATCCGCCGTGCGTGTGGATGCCGATCGCCTGACCGGTCGGCTCGTGGATCACGACCGAGCCCGAGTTCCCGCCCGTCGTGTCGGTCTGGTACGTGATCGACGTGCCGTTCGTGCCCATGTACGGGCCCGTGTGCGTCTGCTGGATCTGGTTCGTCGTCGGCAAGCTCGTCGTGCCGTAGCCGGTGATGCGCGTCGTCGCGCCGACCGCGGCCGTGAAGAAGCCGAGCGTGTAGTGGCCGAACTTCGTGTACGGCAGCTCGCCGAGCGCGTTCGGCTGGATCGTGAACACGCCCCAGTCGTTGCCGGTGCCGCCGTTCACGAACTGCACGCCGCCGTGATCGATCGGGAACTGGTCGATCGGCGCGGGGTGCTGCAGCGCGCCGCTCGCGCTCGACGCGGGCACGTTGAACTCGGCGGTGAACGTGTAGCTCGACGAGCAGTGGCCGGCGGTGAAGCCGCAGTTGTTCGGGCCGAGCCAGCCGGAGCACGCGCTCGTGCCGCCGGAGCTCAGCACGCGCGTCGCGCGATTGTCGAACGACGGCACGCGGTCGTCGGTCGCGAAGCAGATCGTGTCGTCGGCGTGCTCGAGCCCGCGCACCAGCGTGCGCAGCGCGTACGACGCGCGGCCCTGCGGCGCGACGTACAGCTCGAGCAGCAGCGACGGGCCGTTGAAGTGCGCGGAGCGGTCCTTCCACTTCGCGATCTCGGCGCCGTCGAGGACCTGCACGTGTCCGTCGGTCAGCGACGAGACGACGAGCATCGAACCGGGCGAGAGGTCGAAGTCGGAGAACACGAGCTGCAGCGCGGGCGCGCCCGGCAGGTGGACTTCGCGCTGGTCGACGAGCAAGAGCTCGGCGGTCGCGTTGTGCACGGTCGGCACCGTGAGCGCGTACGGGATCGATACGGCGAACGGCGCTTCCTGCGCAAGGGTCGGAGCGGCGAGGAGCGCGACGAGGGCGAGCTTGGTTTGCGACATGCGGTGGATTCTCGAGAGCGCACCATGGTAGGCACGCTCCGCGAATCTCGCTCGCGCCACGCACGCGAATCGCGGCGTCGACCGACTAGAGCGAGGCGTCGAGCAGCACCGTCGTCGACGGCGCGCCGAGGTAGATCCCGCCGGCCGCGCTCGCGTACACCGACTGCAGGTACAGCGTCACGCCGTCGACGCCCACGCCGAGATCGTCGATCGGCGGCGTCGTCTTCACCAGCGTGCCCGACGGCGGGATCGCGCCCTGGAACAGCGTGACGACGGGAAACCCGAGCACGAGCGGACCGCGGAAGTCCGGAAAGTGCAGGAAACCCTGCAGGCCCGAGTAGTCGACGAACACGAGCTCGCCGGGCGCGCCG
>SCVU01000299.1 GCA_004296785.1 Planctomycetota bacterium | reverse complement strand
GGCGTTCGCGGGGCGCGGCGGCGCGGGCATCAGATTCGCGCGCGCAGGTCCGCTCGAGCTTGGACCGGCCGAGCCCTGTCCAGACGAGCCCTGTCCGTTGGAGCTCTGCCCGTTCGAGTTGAGCCCGTTCGAATTCAGCTCGGCTTCGCGGTCGCGCACGAGGTACGTGTAGCTCGCCAGGCCCGCTTCGTAGCGGCGCAACAGGCGCGCGGACTCCTCGAACGTGATCTTGTCCTCGCTGATCGCCTTCTCGATGTTGCGGCGCAGGTCGGCGAGCAGGTCGGGCTCGTAGTACTCGACGTACGACAGCACTTCCTCGACGCGGTCGCCGCGCACGACGTGCGTCAGCTTGGGCCGCCCGTCCTCCGCGACGTCGACGTGCACGACGTTCGTGTCGCCGAACAGGTTGTGCAGGTCGCCGAGGATCTCCTGGTACGCGCCGACGAGGAAGAAGCCGACGTAGTACGGCTCGTTCGGCTGCAGCGGGTGCAGCTCGAGCGTGCGCTTGACGTCCTTCAAGTCGATGAAGCGGTCGATCTTGCCGTCCGAGTCGCACGTGATGTCCGCCAGCACCGCGCGGCGCGTCGGCTGCTCGTTCAGGCGGTGGATCGGCACGATCGGGAACAGCTGCTGGATCGCCCACGAGTCGGGCAGCGACTGGAACACCGAGAAGTTCAGGAAGTACGTGTCGGCGAGGTCGCGCTCGAGGCCCTCGAGCTCGTCGGGCACGTACGGCAGCGAGCGCGTGATGCGCAGGATCTTCTCGCACGTGCGCCAGAAGTACTCCTCGACGCGCGCGCGGTCGGGCAGCGAGAGCTGGCCGACGTTGAACAGCGTCATGCCTTCCTCGCGCAGCTGCACCGCGTCGTTGTAGGACTCCTGGAAGTTCTTCGCGTTCGCGCTCTCGTACGTCTCGTGGAAGTTGCGCAGGACCGCGGGGTCGTCCTCGCCCGGCTTCTCGACCGGGCCGGTCGCGTTCGAGTAGTCGGTCACGCCGAGCACTTCCGCGACGAGCACCGAGTGGTGCGCGGTCAGCGCGCGGCCCGACTCCGACAGGATCGTCGGCATCGGGATGCCGGCCTCGATGCAGGCCTCCGCGATGTGGAACACGACGTCGTTCGCGTACTCCTGCAGCGAGTAGTTCATCGACGACTCGAAGTTCGTGCTCGAGCCGTCGTAGTCGACGCCCAGGCCGCCGCCGACGTCGAAGTACTCGACGGGCGCGCCCATCTCGCGCAGGCCGATCAGCGTGCGCGTGCCTTCGCGCAGCGCGTTCTTGAGCGCGCGGATGTGCGTGATCTGGCTGCCGAGGTGGAAGTGCAGCAACTGCAGGCAGTCGAGCTTCCCCTTCTCGCGCAGGAGCTCGACGATCTGGACGATGTTGCGCGTCGTCAGGCCGAACTTCGAGCGGTCGCCGCCGGACTCCTTCCAGCGGCCCGAACCGACGCCCGACAGCTTCGTGCGCACGCCGATGATCGGGCGGATGTTCAGCTCGTCCGCGGCGCTGAGCACCGTGTGGATCTCGCTGAACTTCTCGATCACGATCACGACGGTCGCGCCGAGCTTGCTCGCCAGAAGCGCGGTCTCGACGTACTCGCGGTCCTTGTAGCCGTTGCAGATCACGAGCGCGTTCTCGCCGGGCGGCTGCAGCGCGACGACGGCCAGCAGCTCGGGCTTGCTGCCGACCTCGATGCCCATGCCGTACTTGCGGCCTTCCTTCAGCAGCTCTTCGACGACGTGCCGCTGCTGGTTCACCTTGATCGGGAACACGAGCCGGTACGGCGCCTCGTAGTCGAGCTCGGCGCGCGCGCGGTTGAACGCGTCGTTGATCTCGCGCACGCGCGCGCGAAGGATGCCGTCGAAGCGCATCAGGATCGGCGGTTGCACGCCGCGCCGCTGGATCTCGCCCATCAACTTGTAGACGTCGATCGCCGCGCCGCCCGGCTGGGTCGGACCATCCGGCGTCACTTCGACGTTGCCTTCGGCGTTGATGCGGAAGTATCCGCGGCCCCAGTTGGGAACGTTGAAGAGCGTTTCGCTCTCGTGATGAGTCCAGGTCGGCATCGAAGTCGTTCGCGCGCGACGTCTCGGAGGAGCGCCGCCGACGGTGCGCACCGCAGGGGTGTCCGTCCTGCCTGGCGACGTCCGCCGACGCGAATGGCGCGAGCCGTTCGCGTTGCGGGAACATTGTGCATGAATTGGAGCGGCGTAAAGGCCCAGCCGCCCAAATCTTTTCGAGCGGGAGCGCGCCGCTCGACGCGTCATGCGTCGGCGCCGGCGCGGTCGGCGAGCTCGGCGCGCTCGCGCAACCACGCGACGAGTCGCGCCGGATCGTCCTCGCGCAGCCAGCGAACGCGCTCGCGCTCGGCGCTTTCGCCCGGCGCGCCGAGCAGTTCGCCGGCCGTCCAGAAGCGCAGGAGCTGCTTCGCGCGGCCGGCGGCGCCGCGCGGGCTCGCGCCCATCCCGACCAGCGTCTCCACGTACTCGAGCAGGAAGCGCGCGGCCTCCGCGCGGCTCGCGCGCCGCGGCGCGAAGACCCACGGGTCGCCGAGCGCGGCGCGCCCGACCATCGCGTAGGCGGCGCCGGTCTCGCGGCGCATCCGCTCGAGGTCGGCGTGGGCGAGCACGCTGCCGTTGCCGCACACCGGGATCCGCACCGCGGCGACCGCGCGCGCGATGCGCTGCCAGTCGACCTCGTCCTGGTACAGCTCGGCCCGCGTCCGGCAGTGCACGGTCAGCAGGCACGCGCCGCCGGCCTCGGCCGCGCGCGCGAGCTCCTCGATGCGCGACGCGTCGACGCCGCCGGCGCGGATCTTCGCCGTCACCGGCACCGTCGGGACCGCGTCGCGCACCGCGCGCACGACGCCCTCGAGGCGCGCCGGGTCGTCGAGCAGCGCGGAGCCCGCGCAGCCGCGCAGCGCGCCCTTGGCCGGGCAGCCGAAGTTGACGTCGACCAGCGGCGCGCCCGCCTCGACCGCGTTGCGCGCCGTCTCGCCGAGCGCGTCGAGGTCGTTGCCCATCAGCTGCACGCCGACCGGCTGCGCGAAGCGCCGCGCGCCGAGGTGCTCGCGCATCTTCCACACCGGGATCGCGCGCTCGACGACGCGCACGAACTCGGTGAACGCGCCGCCGAGCTCGTGCGGCGCGTTGCGCGCGAGCACGAGGTCGCGGAACGACGGCTCGGTCACGCCTTCCATCGGCGCGAGCAGCCACGGCGACGTGAACGGCAGCGCGGTCGCCGCGGCGCTCGATCGGATCGCGAGGACGGGAGCGGCGGACATGCGGCGCGGCTCACGAGCATAGCCGCACGCGGCCGATAGAATGCTCACCCCCCGATGTCGAACGCACCCAACGCCGCGCCGCTCGAATACCACGAACTCTCGATCGCGTCCCGCGACAACCTGCTGACGCTGCAGAGCCACATCCTGGCCGAAGCGTCCAAGCACCCGGGCTCGACCGGCGCGTTCTCGTGGATCCTCTCGGCGATTTCGCTGTCGACGAAGGTCATCGCGGCGAAGGTGCGGCGCGCGCGGCTGCAGGACGTGCTCGGCAGCGCCGGCTCGGAGAACGTGCAGGGTGAGACGCAGCAGAAGCTCGACGTGATCGCGAACGAGGTGCTCTTGCGCTGCCTCGGCGGCCGCGGCGGCGTCGCGCTCGTCGCGAGCGAGGAGAACGAGCAGCCGATCATCATCCAGCGCGCCTCGGGGCACGGCGAGCGCTACTGCGTCCTCTTCGACCCGCTCGACGGCTCGTCGAACATCGACACGTGCGCGGGCGTCGGCACGATCTTCTCGATCCTGCGCTACGAGGGCGGCGAGCCCGAGCAGGCGATCCTGCAGTGCGGCGCGAAGCAGGTCGCGGCCGGATACGTCCTCTACGGCAGCTCGACCGTGCTCGTGCTGACCACCGGCCACGGCGTCTCGATGTTCGTGCTCGACCCGACGATCGGCGCGTTCCTGCGCGTCGCGGACGCGCTGCAGATCCCGCAGACGCAGAAGATCTACTCGTGCAACGAGGGCAATCGGCTCACGTTCGAGCCCGGGTACCAGAAGTACCTCGACTGGGCGCAGCAGAACGGCTACTCGACGCGCTACAGCGGCACGATGGTCGCCGACGTGCACCGGATCCTGATCAAGGGCGGCGTGTTCCTGTACCCGCCGACGAAGAAGGCGCCGGACGGCAAGCTGCGGCTGATGTACGAGGCGAATCCGATGGGGATGATCATCGAGCAGGCGGGCGGCAAGGCGTTCGCCCGCAAGCAGCGGATCCTCGACGTGCAACCGAAGACGCTGCACCAGCGCACGACGGTGATCCTCGGATCGACGGAAGAGGTCGACCACGTGCTGAAGCATCTCGGGTAGCGCGCGACCGACCCGTGCACCGGTAGGCTGGGCCGCCGATGGCGCGCGCTCGCTCTCCGTGGTTTCGCCGCGCCGCGCTGCTCGTCGTCGGCTTGTTGCTCGCCGAGCTCGCGCTGCGTCTCGTCGGGGTCGGTTTCCGCGTCGCGAGCGGCCGCGGCGGCGGCGTCGAGCGCTCGCCCGACGCGCCCGCGTACCTGTGCATCGGCGACTCGTGCGTGTGGGGGCCGAACTTCGATCCGGCGCGCAGCTATCCGGCGCGGCTCGAGGCGCTGCTCGCAGAGCGCAGCGCACCGACCGGCGACGCGCCGCACCCGATCGTCCTGAACTACGGCGACCCCGGCCGTCCGTCGTGGGAGGTCCCGCGCGATCTCGAGCCGCTGCTCGATGTCCGCCGTTTCAAGGCCGTGCTCGTCACCGTCGGCGCGAACAACATCTGGCGCGATCCGGCGGCCGAGCAGCGCGTCGTGTGGGCCGACCGCATCCGCTTGTGGAAGCTCGTGCGACTCGTCGCCGCGCGGCTGCGCAAACCGCCCGCGGTCGATCCGGGGCGACCGACCGACGCGATCGCGCGCGCGCAGGGAGAGCTCGACGAGGAGCGCCTGCTGCCGCAACTGCGCGCGGATCTCGCGCGCTCGGCCGAGCTCGCGCGCGCGCACGGCGTGCCGCTCTTCGTCGTCTGCTACGCGGCCGACGTCGGCAGCTACGGCCTCGCCAACCGCTGCCTGCGCCGCGCGGCGACCGAGCTCGCGCTGCCGCTCGTCGATCCCGCGCCCGCGGCGCGCGAGCTCGCTTCGCGCGTCGGCGCCGAGCGCGTGTACTTCCTCGACCTGCACCCGCGGCCGGTCGGGTACGAGATCGTCGCGCGCGTCGCGTGGGACGCGCTGCGCGCCGCGGGCGTGCACGGCGGCGCGCCGCTCGGCGATCCGCTCGCGGGGCTCGAGCAGGAACTCGCCGCGCGTCCGCTGATCGAACTCGCCGCGGGCGCGGACGGCGCGCCCGAGCTCGTGCTGCGCGACGGTCCGCCGGGCGCGCGCTGCGTGCTGCTCGGCTGGGAAGATCCGGCGTGGACGGGCGCCGTGCATCCGCTGCCGGCGGAACACGAACTCGCGGGGCTGCTCAGCGCCGAGATCGACGCCGGCAAGCTGCCGGAGAGTGCGGTCCGCTTCGAGTTCGACGCGGCCGGTGACGCGCGGATGCCGCTCGCCGCGCTGTTGCCCGACGAGGCGGAGCTGCGCGGGTACGCGTTCTTCGTGACGTATGTCGCGCTGCGTCCGACCGCGAACGGCGAGGAGCTGATCCCGAACTCGGTCGCGCCGCCGACGCGGTTCGTGAGGTACTGAGCCCGCCTCGACTCCGGCGAGTTGGCGCCATTTGAGCCCGCCTCGTTTCCGTCGCACTCGCGTGCGGGCGCGACGGAAACGAGGCGAGCTCAAAACGAGGCGGGCTCAAATGGCGCCAACTCGCCGGAGTCGAGGCGGGCTCGGTACCGTCAGCGCGCGTCGCGCAGCCGGAACACGACCGGCAGCGTCGCGGTCGTCGCTTCCGCGACGCCGTCGCGCAGCGCGGGCTCGAACGTCCAGCGCTTGACCGCGTCGACCGCGGCGTCGTCGAGCCGCTTCGACCCGCTCGAGCGCGCGACCGCGACCGCGGTGACGAAGCCGCGCGCGTCGATCTCGAGCCGGCACAGCACCTCGCCCTCCTCGCGGAAGCGGATCGACGTGCGCGGATAGACGGGCTTCGGGTTGGTGAGCGGGCGCACCGCGCGCGTCGGACCGACCGCGATCGCGGCCGTGCCGCGACCGGTGCTCGTGCTCTCCGCGTTGCCGGTCGCGCCCGCGACGCCTTCGCTGCCGGCGCCCGGAGCCGCGCTCGCGGCGGGGGCCGCTGCGATCGAGCTCGCCTGTTGTCCTTGCGGCGCGGCGTCGCCGACGCCGACGCCGATCGTCTCCGCGGCGACGGCGGCGGTCGACTGCACCGGCGCGTCGGAGGCGGGCGCGGGTTCCTCGATCACCTCGGCGACGACCGGCGCCGGGATCAGCGCGGCCGTCGGTTGTTCGAGCGCGAGCTCGGGTTCGGGCGGCGGCACGAGCGCGATGCCGGGCTCCTCGAGCGGCGGCTCGACGGGCAGTTCGGCCGGCGCTTCGGTCGGCGGCTGCGGCTCGACGAACAGCTCCGGCAGGCTGGAGCGACTGACGCGGATCGCGAATGCCGGCTCGTCCGCCGCGCGCACTTCGAGCCGCGTGCGCAGCGGCATCGCGTACGCGCCGGCGAGCAGCGCCGCGTGCACGAGCACGGCGGCGCTCCATGCGCCCGCGATCGAGCGCGCACGCCGGGCGGTTCGCGTCATCCCTGCCACGATAGCGTCAACACGGCGCCGATCCCCGGCGCGTCGAGTCCGGAGCCGTGGATCCGGTACTGCTGGTCGAGCAGGTTGTGCAGGCCGAAGCTCCAGCTCGCGCCGTCGACGTAGCTCGACAGCGAACCGCCGACGTCGACGTTGAACACGGCCCAGCCGGCGGTGCCGTCGGGATTGATGCGCGGATCGGCGAGGTCGTCGGGATTGAGATCGTCCTGCTCGTCGGCCGCGATCATCTCGAAGCGGCCCCACGCGAGCCCCGAGCCTGCGTCGAGCGCGTCGTAGGTCAGCGCAAGCGAGCCGAACAGCGGCGGGATCCGCCGCGCCGGCACGTCGTTGTACGTCTTCTCGCCGGTGATCTGATTCACCGTGTCGTCGTACTGGCGGCCGCGCGTGAACGTCAGCGTTCCCTCCGCGCCCCAGGGCGAGTCGTCGTCGAAGCGCCGCGCGAGGCGCGCTTCGGCGCCGTGGATCGCGACCGAGCCGACGTTCTCGCGCAGGTACGTCTCGTCGCCGAGCGTGCCCGGATTGCCGACGTCGATCAGCACGCGGCCGATCGCGTCGGAGATGCCCGTGTGATAGACGGCCACGCCGCCGGTCCACAGCGCGTCGCGGTAGTCGAGCGCGAGCTCGCCGGTCAGCGCGGTCTCCGGCTCGAGATCGGGGTTCGCGAGCTCGGTGCCGCCGAAGATCGTCGCGTTGTTCGCCAGGCTCTCGAGGTGCGGCGCGCGGAACGCGTGCGACACGGTGCCGGTGACGCGCCAGCGCTCGCCGAGGTCGCGCGCGACCGCGATGCTGCCCGCGAGCGCGTCGAAGTCGCCGTCCTCGTGCGGATTCGCCGGGTTGAACGGCGTGAAGCCGAACTCGGAGTGCGAGTAGCGCACGCCGATGCTGACGTCGAAGGGCCGGAACGAGCGGATCTCGTCCTGCGCGAACACGCCGAGCGTCGAGAAGTGCGAGTTGTCGGCGAACGAGCCGTTGTTCTCGGTCTTCACCTGCGTGACGACGTTCGTGTCGAAGCGCGTCGAGGTGACCTCGTCGCGATCGAAGTCGACGCCGTAGACCAGCGAGTGATCCGCGCCGAGCTCCTTGCGGAAGTCGACGCCGAAGCCGTAGCCGAGCACCTCGTCGTTCTCCTCGCGCAGCGTGTTCGAGCCCGTGGCGCGGATCTCGCGCTTCTCGTGGTAGCGCTTGACGAACAGGCGCGTCTGCATCTGGTCGGCCCACGGGCGCCGCTCGGTGTCGACGAGCTCGGCGAAGTACGCCTCCTGCTCCTGCAGGCTGAAGTTGAAGACGGAGTTCGACGGCTGCGTCTGCCCGTAGCCCTTGACGAGCCGATCGGTGCGCGGGACGTCGAAGTCGCGGTGCAGTCGCACCGACAGGCGCAGCATCCGGTAGCGGTCGAGCTCGCGCGCGTACGAGCTGAAGAACGCGTTCGAGTGGTAGCCGGTGAAGTCCTGCTCCTCGTCGGCGCTCTCGAGCTCGTTCCACTCCTCGAGCGAACCTTCGACGTACAGCGCGTCGCGCTCGCCCGACCACGACGTCCACGCCGAGCCGCGCGCGCCCTCGTTCGCCGTCATGTACGTCGTGTCGACGCCGTACTGGATCGACTTCTCGCCGTCGTGCGGCAGCCGCCGCTTCGTCCAGATCAGGATCGCGCCGCCGATCGCGTCGGAGCCGTAGAGCACGGCCGCGGGACCGCGCACGATCTCGACGCGCTCGACGATCGCCGGATCGATCGTGTTGAGCGACTGGTTCGGGCCCAGGCGCGTCGTCGAGTCGTTCAGTCGCACGCCGTCGACGACGATCAGCACGCGCTCGCCGATCACGCCGCGCAGGATCGGCGCGCCGCCGCCCATGTTCGTCTCCTGCACGAACACGCCGCCGACCGCCGCCTTCTGGATCATGCGCGGCAGCGAGCGCTCGCCGGTGCGCTCGAGGTCCTCGCGCTCGAGCACGGTCACGCTGCTCTCGGTCTGCGTGGCCGGCGCCTCCGAGCGGATCGCGGTCACGATCTCGGCCGGCAGCGCGGTGTCCTGCGGCTCGGGCGTCGGCGTGGGAGTGGGGACGGGTTCCTGGGGGATCAGGGCGAGGAGCGTGGGCGAGAGGAGCATTGCGAGCGCTGGCTGGGGTTGGAGGAAGGCCGCTCCAACGCGGGAGCGCGCGCGCGGTTCAAATCCCGCCGCGAACGGAGCTCTAGCGGCGCTCGAGGCGGCAATCGACGGCTTCGCCGGCCTTGGTCACGACGATCCGCGCGACCCACTCGCCGTCCTTCGCGATCGTCTCGAGCGAGTAGCGCCCGGGGCCGGCGCGGAACGTCGCGAGCGGCGTGCGGGACGGCTCGAGCTCGAGCTTGCCGAGCCAGTAGAGCGGCGCCTGGCCCGGCGGGGGAGCGTGGGACGCGTCGTCCGCGAACAGCGAGCACGAAACGCGGCCTCCGCCGACCGCTTCCGGCCGCGCGCCGTCCTCGGCGGCGAGCACGCGGACGAGCGAGGTGCGCACATCGACGGCGAGCGCGCGCTGCGTGCACGGCTCGAGCGTCGCGATCTCGAGCGGCTGACCGACGCGCAGCACCTCCGGCGGTTCGGCGCCGCGGACGTGATTCGTCACGAGCGCGTGCAGCGCGGCGCCAGCGCCGAGCGAGCGCAGCCGCGCGCGCCCCGCGGCATCGCTGACGAGCAGCGGATTGCGCGGCATGTCCGCGACCCACGGCTCGATCGAGCTCGCGGTCGGCAGTCCGTCGAACAGCACCTGCACGTCGACGAGCGCCGGGCAGCGGTCGGACAGGTCCCAGTCGAGATCGAGCACCTGGCCGCGCTGGAGCTGGATGCGGTAGCGCTCGGGTCGCCACACGACGTCGTCGAGGCCGCTCGCCTCGAGCTCGTAGGTGCGCGCGGTGAGGTCGGTGAACTCGAACGCGCCGTCGGCGTCGAGCTCGACGGCTTCGCGCGACGGGATCGCGAGGCGCAGGCGCACCGCGAGTCCCTGCGGCGAATGTCCGCCGCCGACGAGCACGCGGCCGCGGATCACGCCGGTCGCGGCATTCGTGCTCGTCGCGCTGCGGAACGCACCCGATTCGATCGGCGCGCGCGCCGAGGTCTCGGTCGAGCTCGCGTCCGCGGGCGCGCTCGGCTCCGCGGCGCCGGTGAGCGGCGCGTTCGCGCCGACGTCGTTCGCGGGCGCGGGACCGCTCGCGCGCGCCGCCGAACGCGCGTCGTCCTCGCTCGCGCGCGGATCGCGGCCGACGAACAACGCGAGCGCGACCAGCACCGCGATCCCCGCGAGCACGACGAGCAGCACCGAACGCTTCACGCGGCGCGCATCATCGCATCCGGCGCCCGCGTTCGGCGAACGCGCTGCCTCAGCGCGCGACGAGCCGGCACTCGAGCACGGCTCCGGCCGCGGCGACGACGAGCTCCGCGCTCCACAAACCATCGGCCGCGTAGCACTCGAGCTCGTACACGCCCGGTCCCGCGCGGAACTCCCCGAGCGGCGCGCCGCGCGGGTCGAGGTCGACCGTGCCGAGCCGGTGCGCGAGCGTGCGCCGTCCGCCGTTCGCGTCGGGCGCGAGCGCCCCGACGTTGCATCACAGCGTGCCGTCGGGATTCGGCAGCGGCGCGGTCGCGCCGTGCGCCGAGACGATGCGCACGCGCGAGGTCCGGATGTCCGCGACGAGCGTGCGGCGTTCGCACGGCTGGAGCGTCGCGAGCACTTCGATCTGGCCGAACAGCGGATCGCGCGGCGAGCCGAGCTGGCGAAAGCGATTCGTCGCGTACAGTCCGAACTGGACCGACTCGCTCTGGTTCACGCGGCCGAGCTCGCCGAGGCTCACGCGGCCGCTCGCGTCGGTCGTGAACGGCTCGCCGATCTTCGTGCGCATCAGGATCGGTTCGACCGTGCCGAGCGTCGGCACGCCGTCGAAGCGCAGCTCGAGGTCGACGCGTGCTGCGCCGACGCGCGAGAGGTCCCAGACGACTTCGACGAGTTGATCGGCCGCGAGCGCGACCGTGCGCGTGTCGGGATTCGTCCAGAGGTCGTCGACGCCGAACAGGTCGACGCGGTAGCGCCCGGGCGCGAGATCGGGCCACGCGAAGGTGCCGTCTTCATTGGGTGGGAGCAGCGGATGCGCGGGCGGCATGATGGTCGGCCCGTCGGTGCCGGGCCACCGGTCGTCGTCGTACGTGAGCGCTGCGGGGAGCGGGCCGACGAGTTGCACGGCGGCTCCGCTCGTCGAGCGACCGAGTCCGACGAGCACGCGGCCGTGAATCGTGCCGCGGCCGAGAGCGGGGGGAGGGACCGCGCCGATCGGCGTGCGAGCAGACGGCTGCGTCGCCGCGGGTTCGACGGCCGCGACGGGTTCGGCATCGCTCAGCGCGGCGTCGGTGCTCGCTCGAGCGAGCGGTGCGTCGCGATCGAGCGCGACGCCGTCGCTGGCTCGGTCAGCGCCATTGCTCGGCATGAACGACCACGCGAGCGCGATCGCGAGCGCGAGAACGGCGAGCGCGGCGAGCAACGGAAAGCGCTTCACGCGGCGCGCATCCTCGCATCCGACGCGCGATCAACGCTCTGGAACCGGCGTGAGCGCCAACTGCGCGTCGACGGCGGCGCCGGCTTGGGCGACCTCGAGCTCGCACTCCCAGAATCCTTCGCGCGACATCGAGCTCAGCGAGTACCGACCGGGACCGGCGCGGAACTGTCCGAGCGGCTCGCGCGTCGGCTCGAGCGACAGGCTCAGCATCACGAGCCCGCCCGCGAGCGCCGTCCCGTCCGCCGCCGCGCCTTGCGCGGGCATCGACACGCTCGCGCGGACCGGTTGCGCACCGACTCTTGTCATCGCCGCCCCCGCGTCGGCCCGCACGACGCGCACGAGCGCCGTGTCGATCGCGATCTCGAACTGCTGGCGCGCGCCGCGGCGCGTGCGCCCCAGCGGCCCGCTCGTGCCGAGCCGCGCGACTCCGGCCAAGCTCTCGCCGCCGTCGAAGTTGCGCGCCTGGAACGAGAGCTCGCCCTCGTGCGCGGTCCGCCACAGCGCCTTGCCGTCGGCCGCGAAGGGGATCGATTCGCCTTGCATCAGGCCGTCGAACAGCGGGTTCGCGACTCCGCCCGTCGGCAGCCCGTCGAACTTCAGCGTGAGCTCGACGAGCGCGGGCTGGCGATCCGACAGATCCCACACGAGCTCGATGCGTTCGCCCGCGTGCAGGAGCAACTCCTTGCGCGGCGCGCGCCACACCACGTCGTCCAGACCGTCGGCCTCGAGCCAGACGCGGCCCGGGCGCAGCTCGTCGAACGCGAACGCGCCGTCGGCGAGCAGGTGCTGCGGCGCTTGCTGACCGCGCTCGTCGACGCAGCCGATGCGCAACCCGGTGGGCGAGGCGCCGAGACCGACGACGACGCGGCCGCGCACCGATCCGTTCTGTCCGCCGATCACGGAGCGCACCTCGCCGCCCGTCGCGACGGTGGCCGCGCGCGCGGGAGGCGCGGCGTCGGGCGTGCGCGCGTCGGCGCCGAGTGCGTCGGCGTCGAGCGCCGCGGCGGGGTGCGCGCTCGCATCGATCGCCGCGCGCGGCGCGAGCGCCGCCGGCTCCGGTGCGTCGGCGCCGCGCATCCAGCGCGCGAACGCGATCGGGAGAGCGATGACCAAGAGCAGGACGAGCGGAAGGGCGCGTTTCATGTTGCTGCAGATCCTCTCATTCGACGCGCGGAACGGGCGAGGTCACAATGTCCGCCGAATGCCCGCGCTGTTCCCCGAGATCGACATCGCCGCCGCCGAAGCCCGCCTTCGCGGCGTCGTGCGTGAGACGCCGCTCGCCCCGTTCCCTTCCGGCGACGCGCGCATCGAGCTGCGCCTCAAGCTCGAGTGCCTGCAGGAGGTCAACGCGTTCAAGGCGCGCGGCGCGTGGAACCAGGTCGCGCAGCTCACGCCGGTGCAGAAGGCCGACGGCGTCGTCTGCTCGAGCTCCGGCAACCACGGCCAGGCGCTCGCGTGGGCCGCGAAGCGCGCCGGCATCCACGCGGTGATCGTGATGCCGGCCAACGCGTACCCGAACAAGATCGAGGCGTGCCGCGCGCACGGCGCCGAGGTCGTGCTCGTGCCGACGCGCGCCGATTGCGACGAGGAAGTCGCGCGCCACGTCGCGGCGGGGCGCACGCTCGTGCATCCGTACGACGCCGCGCGCACGATCGAAGGCGCGGGGACGACGGGGCTCGAGCTCGCGCGCCAGTGGCCCGAGGTCGAGGTCGTGCTCGTGCCGGTCGGCGGCGGCGGATTGGTGAGCGGCATCGCGCTCGCGTTCGCGCGCGTGCACGGCTACCGCACGAAGGTGATCGGCGTCGAGCCCGCGGGCGCGCCGACGCTGTCGCTCGGCATGAAGGCCGGCACGCCGGTCACGCCGAAGATCGACACGCAGGTGCAGGGCCTGTGCCCGCCCGCGTCGGGTCAGTGGAACATCGACGTCGCGCGCGCGTGCGTCGACAGCGTGATGCTGCTCGACGACACCGCGATCTTCGCGGCACAGGCGCAGCTCGTGAACGACGGCGGCTGGACTGTCGAGCCGGCGGGCGCGGCCGCGGCGGCCGCGGTGTTCTCGGGGCGCTTCGCGCTCGAGTCGGCGAAGTTGCTCGCGTCGCGCACGGCATCGAACCCGCTGCGCGTCGCGGCGGTCGTCTCGGGCGGCAATCCCGATCCCGCGCAACTCGCCGCCGTGCGCGCACGCCCGTGAAGCGCGTCGTGCTGTGCCGGCCGAGCGGGCCGCGCAACGTCGGATCGATCGCGCGCGTGTGCGCGAACTTCGGGCCGATCGAGCTCGTGCTCGCCGCGCCCGAGAAGCCGTCGCTGCTGATCCATCCGGAGTTCGAGCAGATGGCGCACGGCGTCGATCTCGCCGCGGGCCGCATCCGCGTCGTGAAGGATCTGCGCGAAGCGCTCGAGGGCTGCGCGTGGTCGTACGGCTTCACCGCGCGCGTGCGCGACGATCGCGTGTTGCTCGACTGGAGCGAGGCGCGCGGCGCGATCGCGGAGCGCACGAGCGAGGAGGATCTCGTCGCGCTCGTGTTCGGCAACGAGATCACCGGGCTGTCGGGCGCGGAGGGGAGCCTGTGCTCGGAGCTCGTGCGGCTGCCGACGAGCACCGAGCACACGTCGCTCAACCTGTCGATGGCGGTCGGCGTCGTGCTCTTCTCGCTGTTCGAGGGCAAGGCGCTGCGCACGCGGCCGTCGCGGGTCGCGCACATCAAGCAGGAGGCGCGCGAGTACCTGATCGCGCACGTGAAAG
Organism: Planctomycetota bacterium; assembly: GCA_004296785.1. Classification (GTDB taxonomy): domain Bacteria; phylum Planctomycetota; class UBA1135; order UBA1135; genus GW928-bin9. The sequence continues at coordinate 319 of SCVU01000299.1, read as the reverse complement.
ATGTTCTCGGTTCGGCGGCGCTGTCGAAATCGGCGCGCGAGGACATCGAGGAGTCGGTCGAGCGCGTGTTCCGGCGCGCGGTGATCGAGACGCGCGATGCGCGGGCCTGGCACGCGGTGCTGCGCGCGCTGGGGAACTGGAAGGTGCCGCAGGACTACGGGCTGCCGCCGCAGGTGGACAAGAAGGCGCGGCTGAAGGCGCGCGAAGAGCCGGACGCGCGCTGAGGAACGCCGCGGAACTTTTCGGCGCCTGTTATCCTCGAAGGGATCATGCACACGCGCCCCCCGCTCGCCCGAGCCCTCGTCCTCGCCGCGCTCGC
>SCVU01000298.1 GCA_004296785.1 Planctomycetota bacterium | reverse complement strand
TTCCGATCTACGGCGTCGACGGCGAACCGAGCCCCGTCGGCGACGGCGAGATCTACCTGCTCGAGGTCGCCGGCCACGGCGTCGCGCGCGCCGATCTGCGCGCGGCGAGCTTCCAGGACTGCGCGGATCACGTGCGCGGCTTTCTCGCCGCGCTCGACCTCACCGGCGTGACGCTCGTCGGCCACAGCTACGGCGGCGAGTTCGCGTGGCGCGCGGCGCTCGACGCGCCGGACCGCGTCGCGCGGCTCGTGCTGATCGACTCGTCCGGCTACCAGCGGCCGGCCGACGCGTGGCTGCCCGAGGAGCACAAGCTGCGCGAGTGGCCGGGGGCGCAGTACGGCTACCTGCTGAACTCGCGCGAGCGGCTGCGGCCGGCGCTGCAACTGCACTTCGATGCGCCGATCAGCGCGGACCAGCTCGAGGAGATGTACCTGTGCTGCGACAACGCCGCGAACTGGCGCGCGATGACCGCGCTGTGCCGCGACGAGAACGGGACGCGCGAGCACGAGCTCGCGGCGCTCGCGCAGCCGACGCTGCTCGTGTGGGGGGAGCGCGACGTCGCGTATCCGGTCGAGCGCGTCGCGCGGCGCTTCGAGCGCGACATCCCCGACGCGCGGCTGGTCGTGATCGCGGGCGCCGGCCACTATCCGCACGAGGAACACAGCGGTGCGGTGCGGCGCGCGCTGCGCGAGTTCCATCTCGGGGCGCGCTGATGCTCGCCGCGCTGCTGTGCGCGCTCGTCCAGGGCGAACTCGTGCTGCGCGAGTCGAGCTGGTCGCAGGCCGCGCCGCGCGCGTACGCCGCGGCGTGGATCGCGCCGGCGCCGCTGTGGCGCGCGGAGGACGACGCGCTCGCGCTCGCCGCGCGCGCGCCCGCGCTGCTCGCCGCGCGCGCTCCGGATGCGAGCGGTCCGGCCTGGGCGGCGAGCTGCGCCGACGCGCTGCTCGAGCTGCGCCGCCGCGGCGGCACGCGCGCCTCGCTCGCGGAGCTGCTGGACGAGCTGCGCGGCGCTCCGCTTTCCCATCCGGACTTCGCGGTCGCGCTGGCGCAGCTCGGTTGCGCCGACGCGCTGCGCGCACCCAGTTGGGACGGCGCGCGCGAGCTCGACGACGACGGCATCTGGTTCGGGCCGCCGCTGCGCCGGCGCGAGTTCGCCGTCGAGCCGTGGCGATCGCACCGCGGCGCGCGTTCGCTGCACCAGGCCGCGGTGCTGATCGCAGCCGATCTCGACGCGATCCTCGCCGCGTTGCACGACTACCGCGCGACGCTGCGCGATCCGGGCACGCACTACGAGCGGCTCGATCCGCGGCCGGACTCGCTGCTGCGCGGCAGCGATGGTCCGAGCGGGCCGTTCGCCGCGCTGCGCCTGCGGCTGCGCTCCGATCTGCCGTTCCCGTTCTCGCACTACGACTGCGACCTCGGGATCCTGCACACGCTCGAGCCCGGCGGCGCGCTCGCGACGCGCGTGTACGGCAGCGGCGGCGACTTCCACTGGCTCGCGGGATCCGATCGCTGCCTGCCGGTCGAGACCGCGAACGGCACGTGGATCGGCACGCTGATCGTGCGCGTCAGCGGCTTCGATCTCGCCGGCGTGCCCGATGACGACGCCGATCGCGCCGCGGGCACGCGCGTGGCGCTGGGGAATCTGAAGCGGCGCGCCGAGCTCGAGTACGCGCCGCGCGCGGCGGCCGGGCCGCGCACGACCTCCGGTGCGGTCCCGGCCTTCGTCGCGCGCGTCCGCTAGCTGCGGCGGCGCGACGCGAGGCGCAACACGAGCGGCGTGGCGATCGCGTACTCCGCGGCAAGCACCGCGTAGGTCAGCGCCGCCGAGTGGGGGATGCCGACGGCGCCCATGCGCACGCCGGCCCAGTACGAGAGCGGACCGCCGAGCGCGCCGAACAACGCGGCCGCGGCCGGCCGCGGCACGAGCCAGGCCATCGAATGGCGCGGCAGCGCCGCGAAGGCCGCCCACAGCGCGGGGACCCACGGCGGCGCGAGCGCTTGCGGCCAGCTCTCGGCCGCAGCCGGATAGGCGAGCACGCCGGCGGCGCGCAGCGCGCTGTCGAGCGCTCCACCCGCGAGCCCGATCAGCAGCGCGCGCGCGAGCTCGCTCGCGCGCATGTCGAGCCACGCGAGGTGCGCGAGCAACAGCAGCGCGACGGCCAGCGGGCCGATCCACACGCGCCCGCTCGCGGCGGCCGCGACCGCCGCGTACCACGCGCACTGGAACAGCGCGAAATCGCAGAGCTTCTTCACGCGCGCTCAGCCGGCCGGCGCGCGCGCCAGCGGCCGCTCGAGCACGAGCTGCGCAGTGCCGAGGAAGCGCTCGGCGAAACCGCCCTCGCAGTAGGCGAAGTAGAACTCCCACAGGCGCAGCAGTCGCTCCGAGTGCCCGAGCGCGAGCGCTTCCTGCCAGCGCGCGCGCAGGTTGCGGCGCCAATCGGCCAGCGTGCGTGCGTAGTGCGGACCGATGTCCTCGAGCGCGACGATGCGCAGATCGCTCGTGCGCGCGACCGAGCTCGCCAGCGCCGCGACCGACGGGATGTAGCAGCCGGGGAAGATGTGGCGCTGGATGAAGTCGACCGAGCGCAGCGCCTGGTCGTGGTGCTGGTCGGAGATCGTGATCGCCTGCAGCACCATGCGGCCGCGCGGCGCGAGCAGCGCGCCGCAGCGCGCGAAGAACTCGTCGAGATACGCGCTGCCGACGGCCTCGATCATCTCGACGCTGACGAGCTTGTCGTAGCGGCCCTCGAGCCGGCGGTAGTCCGCGTCGAGCAGCGTCACGCGCCCGCCGAGCCCGGCGCGGGCGAAGCGCTGCGCGGCGTACGCGTGCTGCTGTCGCGAGATCGTCGTCGTCGTGACGCGGCAACCGCGCGTCGCCGCGGCGCGCTCGGCCAGCGCGCCCCAGCCGCTGCCGATCTCGAGCAGGTGATCGCTCGGCGCGAGCGCGAGGCGATCGAGGATCCGGTCGATCTTCGCGAGCGACGCCTCGCGCAGCGACGCGCCCGGGCGCTCGTACAGCCCGCACGAGTACGTCAGCGTGTCGTCGAGGAACAGCGCGAAGAAGTCGTTCGACAGGTCGTAGTGCGCGGCGATGTTCGCGCGGCTGCCCGTCAGCGTGTTGCGGCGCAGCGCGTGCAACGCGCGCCACAGCGGGCGCGCCAGCGCGGCCATGCGGCCGTCGAGCCCGTCGAGCACCGCGCGGTTGCGGACGAACAGCCGCGCGACCGCGGCGGGATCGTCGCTGCTCCACCAGCCGTCGGCGTAGGCCTCACCCGCGCCGATGCTGCCGCGCAGCGCGACCGCTTGCCAGAAGCGCGGATCGCGCACCTCGATTGCGGCCGGCGGGTGCGCGCCCGCCGCTCGACCGAACACGTGGACGGTGCCGCCGCGGCGCACGCACAGAGCGCCCGAGTCGATGCGGTCGAGGCGCGCGAGCACGGCGCGCGCGAGCAGCGGCAGGCGCGCGCCGTGGCGCGGCGTGGAGACGGCCGCGGCGTTCATGACGCGTGCGGGCGCGAGCCGGCCGGCAGCTTGCGCGGATGCGTGTGGAAAGGGATGCGCTTCGCGTACAGCAGCGCGGCCTGCCAGTAGATGGCCGCGTGCATGCGCAGCGCGAGCAGCGGATGGCGCAGCAGCGCCAGCGCGAGCGTGCGGCCGTCGAGCGCGCGGCGCTCGCACACGAGCTGCG
>SCVU01000297.1 GCA_004296785.1 Planctomycetota bacterium | reverse complement strand
CGCACAACACGTCGCAGAACTGGCGGCCCCAACGAGACTACCCCGCGAAGTACCGGGTGCCTCTCCGCTGCCCCTTCGTCCTGACCTTCTTGGCCTCGACGAGCTTCTTGATCGGCAACGCGAGGTCCTTCGTCTTCATGCCGAGCCCCTTGCCGATCTGCTCTACGCTCTGACCCGGCTTCGCCTTGATCGCGGCGTGGACTTTGTCAGCGACGGCGAGCACGGCGGCGGGGTCGCGCTTCACGCGCTTGCCCTTGCGAGCAACGGGTGCGGCGCCACGAGGACGACCGGGACCACGGCGCTTCGGGGCGCTGCCGCCCAGTGCGCCTTGCACCGCTTCGAGCGCCGAGGTGCGCACGAGCGTCGTCAGCTCGGAAACGAACGAATCAACCAGGGTGCGGATGTCGTTGGGGTTTGCCATGAGAGTGGTGTACTGCTGCGCGAGACCTGGATCAATCGTCTCTGCGCGAACCAGGAGTTGCCGTCTACGCCCGGCCCGAACTGCGCGACCAGATCCGGCGACCGATCGACTTGAACTTCGTCACAGCGAGGGCACCCCGCTCGTTTCGTGCTTGGGACCCAGGCTCTCTGAGCGCGCGCACAATCGCGGGGCGAGTGGCCTCAAAGATCTCGGTCGTCTCCAGGTCCTCGTCCATCAAGACGAGTACCACGATGTCCCAGTCAGCTTCTGGCTTGATGGCACCTACGCGCTGTCCCGCCTTTGAGTCAGGCAGCACGCATCGCCCCTTGATCTGCACGCGCGTTTGACTTGAACCGACACAACGGATCGCGTCGTGCCCAGCCGTCCGAGCCTCGCAAAGCTCGAGCCCTAGGATCCGTGCCGCTTCGAGCTCGGCGACTTCTCCGGTGACGCCGAGCGGGCGCCCGGTGAGCGCGCGGTACTCCTTGTTGAGGCGCTTTACGTCGCGCAGCAAACGATCGAGAGCCGGTTGTTGGCCTGATCCCGTCGTGCCCTTGTTGGCGCCCGCGTCCACGCGCATGACGTTAGCATGCTCGGCGCAGATTGAAGGACGCCCGCGCTGTGCTTCCCCGTGAACTGCTCGACGCCTTCATGGCGGGCCACTTCGGCTACGGCAACCTCGCCGCGCCGGTCTGGTTCGTCGGGATGGAAGAGCATGGCGGCCACCGCGAGCAGGAAATCGCGCTGCGGCTCGCCGCTTGGTCGAACCTGGGACGCCGCGTGGTTTCTGATGTGCGCGACTACCACCACGCGATCGGAGTCGATGACCACTGGGTCGAGCGACCGCCGATCCAGCCAACCTGGGGTCGCCTGATCCGCGTGCTGCTCGCGTCGAAGGGGCTCGTACCCGACACCGAGTCTGTCCGCGCGTATCAGCGCGACCGTCTCGGCCGCGCCGACGGCGAGTCGTGCCTGCTCGAACTCATGCCGCTGCCAGCGCCGGGCATTGGCAGTTGGCCCTACCGGCAGTTCTCAGACAACCCTGCGCTCACCGCGCGCGAGGCGTACATTCGGCACGTTCTTCCCGCGCGCGTCGCGCAGTTGCGCGCGCTGATCCACGAGCACCGTCCCCACACCGTGGTGTTCTACGGCACCAGTTATCTCGCGCACTGGGAAGCCATCGCCGACGCCAAGCTCGCGGAGATCGAAACGGGCATCCGCGCTGGGCGTGCCGCCGACACCCTGTTCGTCGCTGCGCGGCACCCAGCCGCACGCGGGACCAGCGGAGCTGAGTTCGAGCGAGTCGGAGCGATCGTGGCGCGCGGGCTCACGCCTGGGTGAGCGCCTGCGCTGACCGGCGCGTTCCCGATCGCGGTGGCAGCACGGTGGCGAAGGCGATGAACCGGGGAGAAAGCGATTACGGTGCGTCTGCCGGTTCTACATCATCGCTCAACAACCGCTGTCAAAGCGCGGCAGCCATCCTGACGAGCGCCGCTGTCGTCGTCACCATCAGGTCGGCGTCGTGACGAGTCCACTCGATCGGCAGATCATGCGTCTGCTCGTGCTTGGCTGCATGCGGCAGTTTCTTGAGTGCCTTCATCAGCAGCAGAACGCGCTTCTCCTTGCAGAACGCGTGCGACCCCGCGAAGTCGACGTTCTTGTCGTCGCCTAGAATTGGCTGCAGCGCCTCGAGCGCGTCACGACACTTTGC
>SCVU01000296.1 GCA_004296785.1 Planctomycetota bacterium | reverse complement strand
CGATTCCCTCGCTTCGCCGCGCGAAGCGAGGGAATCGAGGCGGGGTCATTTCATGCCAACTCGCCGGAGTCGAGGCGGGCTCCGTACCTGAACGCACGCTCCACGGCGCGGCTCCCAGCGGAGTCCGCGCCGTGAGTCTTTTTCCGAAGGATCGCGACCTCTCGAAGCCGCTCGAGCACGTCGAGCTCGTCGTCCGCGCGAGCGACTTCCGCTGCGCGGTCGAGGAGCTCGAGCTGCGCCTGGACGCGTTCCTCGCGCACCACCTCGACTGGCGCTCGCGCTCGTCGATCCAGCAGCTCATTCGCGACGAGCACGTCCTCGTCAGCGCGCCGGGGCCGGAGCAGCCCAGCGTGGATGCGCCGTTCTCGATCGAGCGCCGACCCGGCCGCTACCTGCGCCACGGCGCGCGCGTGCGCGTCGTGATCCCCGAGGCGGCGCGCCTGGCGGCCACGACGAGCGAGCCCGGCGATCTCGCGATCCTCTACGAGGACGACGAGGTGCTCGCGGTCGACAAACCGCCGATGATGGCCGTGCATCCGTCGGGTCGCTACCTGACGGGCACGCTGATCCAGCGCGTGCACGCGCGCTACCGGACGCGCGAGGGCGAGCGCGTGCCGATCCGGCTGTGCCACCGGCTCGATCGCGAGACGAGCGGGATCGTGCTGCTGGCGAAGGATCCGCAGCTGCACCCCCTCGTGATGGCGCAGTTCGAGGGGCGCGAGGTCGAGAAGGAGTACCTCGCGATCGTGCGCGGGCAGCCGGCGCGCGACGAGGGGATGATCGACCTGCCGCTCGGTTCGGCGCGCGCGAGCGCGGTGATGATCAAGATGACCGTGCGCGAGGACGGGATGGAGTCGCAGACCGGCTACCGCGTGCTCGAGCGGCGCAGGGAATGCGCGCTCGTGCTGTGTCGACTGCACACGGGTCGCCAGCACCAGATCCGCGTGCACATGGCGGCGATCGGGCATCCGCTGGTCGGCGACAAGTTGTATGGCGACGACGAGAGCGTGTTCCTGCGCGAGTTGAAGGGCGAGCTGACGGACGCGGACCGCGCGTCGCTCGACTTGCAGCGCCACGCGCTGCACGCGCACCGACTCGTGTTCACGACGCCGCGCACGAAGCAGCGGATCGAGGTGGTGAGCCCGCTCGCGGACGACATGCGCGAGTGGCTCGAGCAGCGGTCGCCGGCGTAGTCGCCGCGTCCCGCCGGCGTCCGTCCGCCGCTCGCGGCGCGAAGAAGCGGGTTCCCCGCGCCGACGCGAGCTACCGTGGCCCGCGATGAATCCCACGCCCCCGGTCCGCGCGCCGCGGCAGATCCCGTTCATCATCGCGAACGAGGGTTGCGAGCGTTTCAGCTTCTACGGGATGCGCAACATCCTGACGATCTTCCTCGCGTCGACGTTCTTCGCGTCGCTGCCGGCGGCGGACGCGCAGGCCGAGGCGAAAGAGATCTTCCACGTGTTCGTGGCGGGCGTGTACTTCTTCCCGCTGCTCGGCGGTTGGATCTCGGACCGCTTCCTCGGCAAGTACACGACGATCCTGTGGGTGTCGCTCGTGTACTGCGTCGGGCACGCGTGCCTCGCGATCTACGAGAACGAGCCGCGCGGGTTCTACTTCGGCCTCTTCCTGATCGCGCTCGGATCCGGCGGCATCAAGCCGCTCGTGTCGGCGTTCATGGGCGACCAGTTCGATCAGTCGAACAAGCACCTCGCGAAGGTCGCCTTCGACGCCTTCTACTGGATCATCAACTTCGGCGCGTTCTTCGCGTCGCTGTTCATGCCGAAGCTGCTGCAGGGCGCGGGCCCGGCCGAGTGGTGGGGCTGGCCCGCGGCGTCGGTCGCGTTCGGCATCCCGGGCGTGCTCATGTTGCTCGCCACCGTGTTCTTCTGGTTCGGACGCAAGCGCTACGTGCGCGTTCCGCCGACGCCGCCCGATCCGCACTCGTTCATGCGCGTCGTCCGCACGGCGCTGACCTCGGGCGGCCGCGCGACGCCGGGGTTCCTGATCGCGAGCACCGGCTGCGCGCTCGCGGTCGCGGCGGTCGCGATGATCCCGCTGCTCGGGTGGAAGCTCGTGATCGGCCTGTGCCTCGCGCTCGTGCTCGTGATGTCGGGCGTCGGAGTCGGCGCGTGGATCCAGCTCGAGAGCGCTCGCGGCAAGCATCCGGACGCGGCCGTCGACGGCGTGCGCTCGGTCTTGCGCGTGCTCGTGATCTTCGCGCTCGTCACGCCGTTCTGGTCGCTGTTCGACCAGAAGGCCTCGACGTGGGTGTTCCAAGCCGACGCGATGACGAAGCCGTCGTGGTTCAGCCCGGCGCAGATGCAGGCGCTGAATCCGGCGCTCGTGATGCTGATCATCCCGTTCAACAACATGGTCGTGTACTCCTGGCTGCGTCGGCGCGGCAAGGAGCCGAGCCAGCTCGGTCGGATGGGACTCGGGATCGCGCTCGCGGGTGCGTCGTGGCTCGCGGTCGGCGCGATGCAGCTCGTGATGGACGGCGGCGAGCCGATCTCGATCGCGTGGCAGGTGCTGCCGTACGTGCTGCTGACCGCGGGCGAGGTGCTCGTCTCGGCGACCGGCCTCGAGTTCGCCTACAGCCAGGCGCCCGCGTCGATGAAGGGCGCGATCATGAGCTTCTGGAGCCTCGCCGTGACGATCGGGAACCTGTGGGTGCTGATCGTCAACGTCAGCGTCAAGAACGATGCGGTGCTCGGCGCGATCGAGCGATCGGGCATGAGCTCGATCGCGTTCCAGATGTTCTTCTTCGCCGCGTTCGCGCTGGTCGCGGCGCTCGCGTTCCACCTGGTCGCGCGGCGCTATCGAGTGGTCGACAACTACCGCAGCGCGTGAGCCGCGGGTCTCCGCGGCGGGCGCGAAGCGCGGTATCGTCTTCACTCGCGGCCAGGCCCGCCGACGTCGCGGTCCGCGCCATCCACGACCCCCGCTCTGCCACGATCCGCATGGGAACCCGCGATCCGCGCGTCGACGCGTACATCACGAAGGCCGCTCCGTTCGCCCGCCCGATCCTCGTGCACGTGCGCGAGCTCGTGCACGACGCGTGTCCCGACGCAGTCGAGCAGATCAAGTGGGGGATGCCGCACTTCGACTACAAGGGCATCTTCTGCGGCATGGCCGCGTTCAAGGCGCACGCGGTCTTCGGGTTCTGGAAGCACGAGCTGTTGCTCGGCACCGACGACGGGAAGTGGAAAGAGGCGATGGGCAGCTTCGGCTGCCTGAAGTCGGTGCGCGATCTGCCGTCGAAGGCGGTGCTGAAGCAGCTCGTCAAGCGCGCGATGAAGCTCAACGACGACGGCGTGAAGTCGCCGAAGACGAAGTCCGGTACGCGCGAGCCGATCCCGACGCCGGCGGATCTCAAGGCCGCGCTCGCGAAGAACGCGAAGGCGCGCAAGACGTACGCGTCGTTCCCGCCGAGCGCGCAGCGCGACTACAACGAGTGGCTCGTCGAGGCGAAGCAGAAGGCGACGCGCGAGAAGCGGCTCGCGACGGCGATCGCGTGGCTCGCCGAGGGCAAGCGGCGGCACTGGAAGTACGAGAGCTGCTGAGCGCCGCGCATCAGTCGGCGCGCGCGGCCGCCGCGAGGATCGCGCGGCCCGCCGCCGACGCGAGCACGTCGGCGACCGCGCGCTTCGGCCGCGCGACTTCGCCGGGTGCACCGAGCACGCACTGCCAGAAGCCCGTGTCGTGCCACGCGCCGTGCTTGTGGCCGGCCGCGCGCACCGCTCCGGCAGGCGCGAAGCCGAGGGCCTCGTGCAGCGCGACGCTCGCCGCGTTGGGGAGCGCGATCACGCCTACCGCGCTGTGGAACCCCTGCAGTCGCATCAGCTCGAGCAGCGCGGCGTAGAGCGCGCGACCGACGCCGCGGCGCTGCGCGTCGCGCGCGACGTAGACCGTGACCTCCGCGGTCCAGTCGTACGCCGGCCGCGCGCGGTAGCGCGAGCCGTACGCGTAGCCGAGGCAGCGCGCCGGAGCCTGCGCGTCGTGCGCGACGAGCCACGGCGCGAACTCGCCGTGCTCGCGGATGCGGCGCGCGAGTTCGGCCGCGTCCGGCGGCTCGCGCTCGAACGAGATCGAAGTCTCGAGCACGTACGGCGCGTAGATCTCGGCGCAGGCGCCCGCGTCGGCCTCCGTCGCGCGCCGCAGGCTCGGACTCATGGCGAGCAAGGTAGCGAGCGCGCGGGGGAGCGAGCGCGCCGGGCTGGCAAGGAGGGCGGTGACCCCTGTTCAGGGTCACCGCCCTTTTGGCCCCCCCGGGCCTGTGCGGTCCACTTTGCCGTCGCCTTGC